>QNFJ01000248.1 GCA_003646305.1 Gammaproteobacteria bacterium
AACAGCGGCAACATCATCGGCAAGACTCTGCGGATTCATCGCCACGACAATATCAACACCGCCACCACGGCGGCCTAAATAGCCTTTCTCATTAACCCTCACTTCATACCAGGTGGGCAGCCCTTGGATATTAGAAGGAAAGATATTACGGGGGCTAACAGGAACACCCATATTGAATACAGCTTTGGCGAACAGGTTATTGGCACTGGCTGAGCCGGTACCGTTTACGTTGGCAAACTTGATCACAAAATCGTTTACCGACTGGATAGGGCTGGTCATGAACGGCTCCGGCATGAGGCTTGAGGAATTGAAATAATCGACTGCTGCATATCCCAGGCGCTGGTTGGGCAACGCTCTGCGCAGAAGCCACAGTGCAGGCAGACATTTTCATCTTTCACCATGACACGACCGGTTTTAAGGTCCTCAGAGATCAGTAGCGATTGCGTTTTATTTTCTGCGGGGGCCCGCAGGCGTGTTCGCAGCTCATCTTCTTCACCATTCTGAACAAAACTGATGCAATCCATTGGGCAGACATCGACACACGAATCACACTCAATACAGAGGTTTTCTTCAAAGACGGTCTGCACATCACAATTCAAACAACGCATCGCCTCTTCATGACCCAGGAGCGGATCAAATCCCAACTCGACTTCAATTTTGATGCTGGAGAGCGCTTTGCTCTGCTCAACCATCGGTACTTTAAAGCGATGATCATGATGGATTTCGCTGTTATAGCTCCAGTCGTGCATTCCCATACGTTGACTAGCGAGTGTGACGCCGCGTTCAGGGCGTTTCTCAATCGCCTCTCCCTGACAAAACAGATCAATAGAGATCGCAGCCTGATGGCCATGCGCCACAGCGGTAATGATGTTTTTCGGTCCAAAAGCGGCATCACCGCCAAAAAAGAGTCCTGCTTTTGAGCTGGCAAAGGTCACTTCATCAACGACAGGCATATCCCATTCGTTAAATTCAAGACCAATATCACGTTCGATCCAGGGAAAAGAATTTTCCTGTCCAACTGCGAGTAAAACATCATCGCATTCAATAATCTCGTCAGGCTCTCCCGTGGGGACCAGTTTACGGCGCCCTTTTTTATCTAGCTCTTTACGAACTATTTCGAAGCGAACGCCTGTCAGCTTTCCATTCTCGTGTAAAAATTCTTTGGGAACCCGGTAGTCGAGCATTGGAATCCCTTCTGCTTCGGCCTCTTCCTTTTCCCAATCGGAGGCCTTCATTTCATCGTAACCCGAACGAACCACGACCGTTACATTCTCTCCACCCAATCGGCGTGCAGTACGGCAACAGTCCATAGCAGTATTCCCGCCACCCAGTACGACAACACGTTTGCCGATATTTTCCACATGCTCAAAGGCAACCTGGCTGAGCCAGTCGATGCCCATATGGATATTGGCCGCAGCCTCTTCACGACCCGGAACAGTCAGGTTGCGTCCACGGGGCGCACCGGTTCCAACAAACACCGCATCAAAATCACGCTCAAGAAAATCTTTTAAGCTGGTGATATTGACACCTGAGTGCAGATCAACGCCTAGCTTAAGAATTACATCAATCTCTTCATCAAGAACATTTTGCGGCAACCGGAAAGAGGGAATATCGCTGCGCATCATGCCACCAAGCTGCTGACCCCTCTCAAACAGAGAGACATCATAACCTTCCAGTAAAAGATCACGAGCCACCGTCAGTGAAGCCGGACCGCCACCAATCAGCGCAACGTGCTTACCATTCTTTTCTTCCGGCGGTTTAGGAAAGCGCTCATCCAGCGTTCCTTTATTATCCGCAGCAACCCGCTTTAACCGACAAATCGCCACCGGTTGCTCTTCAACCCGACCACGTCGGCACGCCGTCTCACACGGTCTGTCACAAACACGCCCCAGAACCCCGGGGAAAACATTACTTTCCCAGTTGACCATGTAGGCATCATCGTAGCGCCCCCTGGAAATCAGGCGAATATATTCGGGAACAGGTGTGTGTGCGGGACATGCCCACTGACAATCTACGACCTTATGATAGTGATCAGGATTTTTTGTATCGGTAGGAAACACTTTTTAATGCCTCTTTATTTAAAAGCTCCAGGCTTTTAGACCAGGATCAGATTGAGTTTTGTGCCCGTCAGGCGGCTTTCGGCGGGTTTTATTATAAAACAGTCATTGGATTAAGGTCATCGTAAACAGCCTCTAAATCAGGTAATTTCCCACAATCCCCAAAAAAACAACCATACCAAACCAGTTATTGTGCAGAAATGCTTTAAAGCAGCCCTCCTTTGACCTGCTAAAAATCAATTTCTGCTCATAAATTGCCAGCCCACTCGCAATAACCAGCCCTAGATAGAAAGGCCACGACATATTTAACCGCAAACCAACCATCAACAATGAGATCACAACCAGTAACTGGATAATACCGATCAAAACCCGATCCATTTCACCAAACAGAATCGCCGTTGATTTAATCCCTATCTTCAGGTCGTCATCACGATCGACCATGGCATACATCGTATCGTAGGCTAGCGCCCATAAAATCGTCGCAATATAGATCAGCCAGGCAACTTGTGGAATCGCCCCCGTCTCCGCGGCAAACGCCATCGGAACCGCCCAACCAAATGCGACCCCCAGGTAAACCTGCGGAAAATAGGTGTAGCGCTTCATATATGGGTAACTTCCGGCGAGAAAAGCACCACCAACCGATAACATAATCGTCAGCTTATTGAGCTGCAAAACCAGCGCCAGTGCAATCAGGCACAAGATAACAAACAGGATAACCGCCTCTTTGGGCTGGATTCGTCCCGTTGCCAGTGGTCTTCTTGCTGTTCGCTCAACCAGCGGGTCATAACGCCGATCTGCAAAATCATTGATACAGCAACCCGCCGCACGCATTAACACGACACCCGCAACAATAACCACTGTTACAAACCAGTCGGGATTCCCTTCGCCCGCTATCCACAGCGCCCATAAAGCGGGCCAAAGGAGAAGTAAAATTCCAATTGGTCGATCAAAGCGCATCAACTGCCAATATTGTTGCGCTCGATAGGCAATCATTTCATTCATACAGGCCCTTTAACTTGAATAGTTCCAGCTCATTTAATAGTTTAGATATTATAGACCATCTTCAAACCGAAACAGGCGATACAATTGAAGCGAATAACCGAACCCGAATTGATGGATAGCCCTTTGCAGGCCAAAACCTATGCGGAGGCCGACTTCGAATCGGCGCACAAGCAGATTGTTTCACACTTTGAAACGTTATTTCCAGAAGTCACCGTTGGCGGTGAAATTCTTGATCTGGGCTGTGGCCCTGGTGATATCACATTCCGCTTTGCAAAATTATTCCGCAATGCCAACATCACTGCTATTGATGGCGCGCCTTCTATGCTTAAGCTAGCACGCGCCAGAGCGAAAAAAGAGCCCGGCACCGAGAGACGCGTCAGCTTTATCGAGGCAATGATTCCCAGCAACGACATTCCACAAAAACAATATGACCTAATTATCAGCAATAGCTTGCTGCACCATCTTCATAATCCTCTCGTTTTATGGGAAACGGT
>QNFJ01000249.1 GCA_003646305.1 Gammaproteobacteria bacterium
TGTGCGTCAAAAACCGGACAAATTAGCCCTTCAAAGAAGGAATGAGCAATCTTCTTGCCATGTTTTATGCAAGGATGTATTTATTTTGCGGAAGACAAGGATGTCGGGAGTAATTTGCACATGGACGTGCTTATTTTGCGAGAGACAAGGATGTCGGGAGTAATTTGCACATGGACGTGCTTATTTTGCGAGAGACAAGGATGTCGGGAGCAATTTTCACATGGAACCAGCTATTCAAGCAGAAAGGTAATCAGCTTATACAAAGTAAATCAAAGACACTCGCAACAGTTACCGTACGTACTCTTTTGGGATTTCGAGATCAACTGGAGGTGTTGGCATCTCACTTCCCTGACTATTCGCAGCCTCGACTTGATAAACATAAGCCAACACCTGAGCGACGGCTAGATATAGCCCAGCCGGAATTTCCTGATCTATTTTAGTGGAATAATAGATTGCTCGCGCAAGAGGTGGCGCTGCGACCAACGTTACACCCGCATTAAGCCCAAGATTACGAATCTTCGCAGCAATCAACTCAGTCCCTTTTGCCACAACACGCGGTGCACCACTACCATTTTGGTCATACCTAAGTGCAATTGCATAGTGCGTCGGGTTTGTGACAATTACATCTGCTTTTGGCACCTCTTCCATCATCCGCCCTTGTGCCATTTCAATCTGCATACTACGAATCTTACTTTTCACCTCTGGCCGCCCATCGGTCTCTTTCATTTCATCTTTGACCTCCTGTAGCGTCATTTTTAATTTGCGCCTGTGATCCCAAAGCTGGAAAGGAACATCGACGGCTACAACCAAAAGAAGAGAGGCACTCAGCAATAAAAAAGCGAGCATGACAAGATCAGCAATATGAGGAATTGCCTTCTCTAGCTCCTCCCTTGGCAGCCCCAGAAAGTCATTAATGTAATAGTTAAACAGTAGAACCGTTGCCCCAGCGACTAAGATAAACTTTAAAAGCGCTTTAGCCAGTTCGACTAGCCCCCGCACAGCAAAAATTCGTCCCAATCCTTTTATGGGATCAAGCTTTTCAAGTTTAGGCGCCATACTCTCAGCGCTAAAACTCCACCCACCCATAAAGATCGGACCAACAAACGCAGCAGCCAGCATTAATCCCAGAAAAGGTGCGATCATCATCAGCGCATCGGTAATAGCGTGATCAAAATGACGTACAACCGCTTTTTCATCAAAAATAGCGTCCCTCTCAAGGCTAAACTGCCCTTCCATTAACTGCCACAACCCTTCAGCGATATTATCCCCGAGGAAAATCATTCCCGTTGCACCACTCAACAACATAACCACTGTATTAAGCTCTCGTGATCGCGCAATCTGACCTTTCTTACGCGAGTCCTCCAGCTTTTTCGCGGTGGGTTCTTCTGATTTTTCCTGACCGGTCTCTTCTGCCACACTTAACTCCTGATCAAGAGCATCTGACCTAACATCAGATAGCCATCATTGAGCAACCCAGAAAACAGGTTAAGAACTGCCGGAAGTGTTACCCACATAATGAGTAAACCTAATAAAAGCGTGATTGGGAACCCGACCGAAAAAATATTGAGTTGGGGTGCCGCACGTGAAGCGACACCAAACCCCATATTAACAAGCAGCAACGTGGCAACAACGGGGAGCGACATTAATAGTCCACCCACGAAGAGGCGACTACTCCAACGAATAAGGTCCCATATTGTATTTCTCGATATCCCATCTAGTGCGACGGGAATCGTTGAAAAGCTGTCAACCATCATCTCGATCAACAACAAATGGGCATCCATTAGCAGAAATATCAAACTACCCAGTATTAGATAGAATTGGCTCACCACTGGAACCTGAACGCCACTCGTTGGGTCGACCATCGATGCAAAGCCAAGCCCCATACTGAAGGCTGTACTCTGCCCACCAAAAATGAGTGCTGCAAAAACCAGCTGTATAACAAAACCGGACATTAGCCCGATAAAAACCTGCTGCCCAGCCAGTAAAAACCCCTCATAACTGAACAGTTCAACTGCAGGCGCCTCCGGAAGTAAAGGAAAGACCAAAAAAGTAATCACAAGAACCAGCGCAGACATAAAACGGCTGGGAACCAGGCGTCCACTGAGTACAGGCATGGCAACAAACATTGCACCAATACGCAGTAATGGCCAGAAAAACTGCGCCAGCTCGTTGAGTAATTCTGCTTCGGAAAAAATCATGGCTGAATTAGCCAATCAACCCCGGGATGCTATGAAACAGTTCTCGAGTATAATCCACCAAAAGAGTGATCATCCACGAACCGGCGGTAAAAAGAACACCCGCAATAACAGCCAATTTTGGAACAAAGGTCAACGTCATTTCATTAATTTGTGTTGCCGCCTGAAACATCGCAATAATCAACCCAACAGCCAGTGAGGCTATTAATATTGGGGCTGCCAGCATAATTACGATGGTTAGTGCTTGCTGGCCCAGGGACATAACCGAATCAGGTGTCATCTTCTTCTCCTAAATAAAGAAGCTCGCCGCGAGCGTTTCCATAATCAAAGACCAGCCATCAACTAAAACGAACAGCATGATTTTAAATGGGAGTGAAATAATTAGCGGGGAAAGCATCATCATCCCCATTGACATCAAAACACTCGCCACAACCAGGTCAATCACCAGAAAAGGGATGAAAACCATAAAACCGATTTGAAAGGCTGTTTTCAGCTCACTCGTTGCAAATGCTGGCACCAGAAGAGAAAAAGGAACTGATTCTGGTGAATCAATATCACCATGACCTGAGATACGGGCAAACATCTCAAGATCTGACTCGCGGGTCTGCCTAAGCATAAACTCTCTAAAGGGGGTCGAGGCTCGCTCCAACGCCTCACTAATCGCTATCTCTTCTTCCATATAGGGCTTAACCCCATCCTGATAAACCCTGTCGAAGACTGGCATCATGATAAAAACGGTCAGAAAGAGTGATAGACCCAGAAGTATCTGGTTACTAGGTGTCTGCGCTGTCCCCAACGCCTGCCTTAAAATGGCCAGTACAACCATTATTCTGGCAAAGGAGGTCATCAGTAATAACAGTGTTGGAAGCAGCGTCAACACTGTCATTAAAGCTAAAATCTGTATAGTTACCGTGTAGCTCTGACCACCTTTGCCATCAGATGTAATCGTTAACGCATCGATCCCGGTCGCAGCATCTGCCACCCAGGGGAATAGCAACATAGAAGAAATAACCAGGCTATTTACTATATAACGATTCATGGCTTTTGCTTTCCTGCTATCTGCTTTAGGTGATCAGAAAATGAGGGGGTAGAGCTATCATCCACGTTAGCATCACTTGCTAACTCACCTTCTTCAAGAACATGCAGCGTCCTGATTTGCCCCGGTGCCACGCCAATAATTAGCTGTTTTTTCCCCGCCTGAAGTAGCAATACCTTCTCACGCGTTCCGACAGAAACGCCGCCCAGAACCTTCAGGCCTGACCCCGTTCCTCCTGACAGATTACCGTACCTTCTCAACAACCAACTGCAGCCAACAATAATGGCCAAAACGACCATTAAGCCAAAAAACCACTGCAAAA
>QNFJ01000250.1 GCA_003646305.1 Gammaproteobacteria bacterium
CCCCAGAACTCTTTCATCAGAGGTACCCACTGCTTTTCGCCACGCGAAATAGCATCGAGGTCATCTTCTAAGCGGGCGGTAAAGTTGTAATCGACATATTTGGTGAAGTGCTCGGTCAGAAACTTGTTCACAATGCGGCCCACATCGGTCGGATAAAAACGTTTCTTTTCAAGCTTCACATAATCTCGCGCCTGTAGTGTCGAGATAATTGAGGCATAAGTCGAAGGGCGACCAATACCAAACTCTTCCAGCGACTTAACCAGGCTCGCCTCACCAAAACGGGGGGGTGGCTCGGTAAAGTGCTGGGCAGGAATAATCTCGTTTAGCTGTAATACCTGCCCCACTTTTAATTCTGGTAGCAACGTTTCCTGATCATCATCTTTATCTTTCTGGTCATCACGTCCCTCAAGATAAACGGCCATAAAGCCGGCATTGGCAATCGTTGAGCCGGTCGCCCGAAATGTATTCCCTTCGCCACACGAAAGGTCCGCTGAAACGGTATTGATCGTCGCATGAACCATCTGACAAGAGATTGCTCTTTTCCAGATCAGGTTATAGAGCTTATATTGGTCTGCAGAAAGCGCGCTTTTAAGTGCACTTGGCTCACGCGTGGCCGATGTTGGGCGAATCGCCTCATGCGCTTCTTGGGCGTTCTTTGACTTTGTTTTAAAGGCTCTAGGCTCTTTAGGAACATTGTCCGCACCAAACTTCTGCTGAATAAAGGCACGAATCTCTTCTAGCGCCTCTTGCGCCAAATTCACCGAATCAGTTCTCATATAGGTGATCAGACCAACGGTCTCACCACCAATATCCATCCCTTCGTAGAGCTGCTGTGCAACCGTCATGGTTCGGCGGGTAGTAAAACCCAACTTGCGCGAAGCCTCCTGTTGCAAGGTCGAGGTGATAAAAGGCGGTGACGGGTTACGCTTGCGCTTCTTTTTATCAACTTTTGCAACGGTTAAACTACCTGCTGCTGCACTTTCTAGCGACTGCTTTGCATCGCTTGATTGTTGTTCATTAACGAGACTAAACTGCTTAAGTTTTTCACCCTTTAGCTCTGTTAGTTTTGCTGAGAAAGGTTTTTCTTCCGACTCAACTTTTGCCTCAATTGACCAATATTCCTGACGGTCAAACTTCTCAATTTCCAGCTCACGCTCAACAATCAACCTAAGCGCGGGACTTTGCACCCGACCGGCCGAAAGACCACGGCGAATCTTCCGCCATAACAGTGGCGACAGGGTGAAGCCAACGAGATAGTCCAATGCTCGTCGTGTCTGCTGCGCATCAACCATGTCCATTGAAATTTCGCGGGGGTTATTCACCGCTTCCTGAATCGCTTTCTTTGTCACCTCATGAAAGACAACACGATGAACAGGCTTATCTTTCAGTAACTTCTTCTTTTTAAGAATTTCCAGAAGATGCCAGGCAATCGCCTCTCCCTCGCGATCTGGATCGGGGGCAAGATAAATAGCGTCAGCCTTTTTAGCGTGTTTGCTGATTTCCTGAACATGACGCGCATTACGGTCGATCAGTTCATATTTCATCGCAAAATCATGTTCCGTATCAACCGCGCCCTCTTTCGGGATCAGGTCTCGCACATGACCATAGGAGGCAAGCACATGAAAGTCGGCTCCCAAGTATTTCTCAATCGTTTTGGCTTTTGCGGGTGATTCAACAATAACGAGGTTATAGCTCATTTATAACAACCTGTTTTAGATTTGGCTCAGTGGAGGTAGACAGGAATCGCTTCGTAGACAAAATCTTCCATTCGAGCATAGGCATCATCTTTATCTGGCTGGCTAAATAGAACGATTAGCACAACCCATTTTAATTCTTCCAGAGAGATTTCATCTGTATCCAGCGCCATCAAGCGGTCAAGAACCACCTCCCTGCTTGATGCACTTAAAATACCACTTTGCTCCAGAAAAAAGAGCAATCCCCGGCACTCAGAATCAAGCCGAGCCATCTCTTCACTGGAAAAGATCCGAAAAGTCGTTGTTGTGGAGAACTCTGTCGCAAGCGATTCGCGCCCGGTTAGTGACTCAAGCCACTCAAAAGCTTTATTGATTTCCGGCTTATGAAAACCTGCTTCAAGCAGTTCTCCTGTCAAAACATCAAGGTCTGGCACAGACTCTTCTTCACTATCCATGTAGTTCTCAAAAAGGTAAATCAGGACATCAAAGAGGTTTTCTTTCATTAATTAATCGACCAAGTTCAGTTTACGCGGTAATAACAACCACCCGGCGCAGACGATACAATACCCCTCAACTCTAACACAAGCAGCATTGACGAAATTACTTCGACCCGCTCTCCCGTTTCAGCGACTAAAGCATCAATGGAAGTCGGTTCATAACCAATATGTTGCAATAAATCCTGATGCGATGCATCAATTTTCTCACTATTCACCCCTACGATTGTCTCTTGTGATGAAACCGTTTGAGGCGCACCGCCATATTGTGCCAGTTCATCGATCACATCTTGCGCTGTCTCAACAAGCTTTGCACCTTGTCGAATGAGCGCATTACAACCTCTTGCCAAAGGGTTATGAATCGACCCAGGAATCGCAAAGACCTCTCGGCCCTGTTCTAGTGCTAATCGCGCCGTTATCAGTGAACCACTATTAATCGCTGCCTCAACGACCAGGACACCCAAGCTCAGACCACTTATAATTCGGTTTCTTCTGGGGAAATTGCTGGCGTGCGCTTTGGTGCTGGGTGAGAATTCAGAAACCAGCGCGCCGCCCTCATCCAGGATCATTTCAGCCAACCGCTTATGCCTCGCAGGGTAAACACGATCCAGTCCGGTACCGGTTACCGCAACCGTTATTCCCTTCACGTCTAGTGCGCCCTGATGGCTAATCGCATCAATACCCAGTGCGAGGCCACTGGTAATTGTTAAACCCGTCATTGCCATATGGCGTGAAAAATCTTCAGCTGTTTTTTTACCCACAGGAGAAGGATTACGACTACCAACCACGGCAAGCTGTAAGGATGAAATAGTCGGCACAGCGCCGCGTACAAACAAAACAGGAGGTGGGTCTGAAATTTCTTTTAACCGAGATGGGTAAGCATCATCCTTAAGCTTAAGAATATGGCAGGCACTCTTTTCAGCCCATGCCATATCCTCATCCACTTGCTTCCAGTCGGGTTTTAAAATGGACTCAATTGAGACCTCTTTTAACCCTAGAAGCGTCAATGTCTGTCGAGACTCAGCAAATAGTTCTTCAGGCGCGCCAATACCTTCCAGCAACCTCAGATAGGTGCGACACCCGACCTGTGGCGTTCTTTGCAGTGCCAGCCAGTATCGCAGGTCATCCTTATCCTCACTCAAACCAACCTCTTCCTAAAAATGCAAACTAGGGTGACTTAACGATATCCTGCAGATGAATTGCTCTTGTCGCTTTTAAGACGAGAGCGAAACTGACCCGATCAAATGCACGGAAAACCATCATCAGGCCCGCCTTTTCATTTGGCAGTTTGACTGTTCCACCGGCGCCACCCGCTGAAGTACTAACCATGTCGCGAACAACAGCTCCACGTTGCAAAATATC
>QNFJ01000251.1 GCA_003646305.1 Gammaproteobacteria bacterium
AGTAAAAGTACAGCGGTGAGCTGTTTTTGGATTAGGAGTCGTTCAAGGAGTGAATTTATCTGGTGTGTGGGGAATAGGGATAAGTTTAATAGTGAGGGGGTTGTGCCGGTGAATACAACGCAAAAAACGATTATGAATACTCAATGGGAAAATGACTGGTATTATTTGCCCCTAATCAAAGCATTGGCAGCCATTGCGGCTTTACTTCATGACTGGGGGAAGGCGACGGCGCTGTTTCAAGGAAAGCTAAAGAAAAACAGTCGGTTTGGTGACCCAATAAGGCATGAGTGGATTTCTTGTCTATTATTAAATGCCTTAGTTCAAGGTAATGGAAATAGCTCTGACAAAGGTTGGCTAACATGCTTAATCGAAGGAGCTTTGGATGAAAAAGAACTAAAGGAGGTTGTCACACAGCAAGCGGCCAAACCACTCGATAATTTACCACCTGCTGCAAAATTAATTGCCTGGTTAATTGTTTCTCATCACCGGCTCCCTTATATAAAAGATGACTGGAGAGATGAGACGTCACCCAATATAGACACGATGTTAGCGCGGATTACTCAATCATGGGGCTATGAGAACAAACAAGACGAAAAGGAATTTAATCGTAGATTAAGTGGCTGTTTTGAGTTTCCTAATGGTTTACTGAGCCAATCATCCAAATGGCAAAAAGAGCTAAAAAAGTGGGCGCAGCGATTACAAGCGTGTCAAATAGATATTGAGCGATCAATGGCAGATGGTAGCTATCGCCTGCTGCTTCATCATGCGCGATTATGTTTAATGTTGGGTGACCATTTTTACTCATCTCAAAATGCTGCACCAAAATGGCCAGACAGTACCGGTTTGTTTGCCAATACCGATAGAGCAACAGGTAACTTCAAGCAAAAACTTGATGAACACTTGGTTGGCGTGGCAAAAAATGCGCTACGGACAGCGCACCTATTACCCGCTTTCGAGGAACAGCCTCCCGTGGCAGTAGATATATCCTCTCTTAAAAAGCCAAGTCCCAAAGCATTTTATTGGCAAGACAAGGCTGTTTCAAAAATCAATAGCTGGAAAAAAGAGAAGGCAGATTCTCAACAGGCTGTTTTTGCCGTCAACATGGCAAGTACCGGCTGTGGCAAAACATTTGCAAATGCCAAAGTGATGCGTGCTTTGTCGGATGACGGCGAAAGCTTGCGCTATATATTGGCGCTGGGATTAAGAACATTAACATTGCAAACCGGTGATGAATATCGGGAGCGTATTGGCTTAGATGACTCTGAACTTGCCGTTCTAATTGGCTCCCAAGCCGTCACCGAGCTGCACAGAGAAGCAAAACTTGAACAAGGTAAAGTTGAGGCCGGTCAAACGGGTTCCGAGTCAGAGCAGCCACTACTTGATGAGCATATTGACTATGATTGTGATATTCCAGAAGAGGGTTTGGCTACTGTTTTAACTAAAGAAAAAGATCGTAAATTCCTTTATGCCCCGGTGCTGGCTTGTACCATCGACCACATGATGGCAGCAACAGAAACTAGACGCGGTGGTCGTTATATTTTGCCCAGCTTGAGGCTAATGTCATCCGACCTAGTGATCGATGAAATAGATGACTTCACCGGTTCAGATCTTATCGCGATTGGCCGCCTCATCCACTTGGCTGGCATGTTAGGTCGAAAAGTGATGATCTCTTCAGCCACTATCCCACCAGATTTAGCAGAAGGTTATTTTAATGCTTACAAGAAAGGCTGGCAGCTGTATAGCAAGACGCGTGATGTCACCGATGATATTGCTTGTATATGGGTTGATGAATTTAAAACAGAGCTACAGGTAGTTCATAGCGCAAAAAGTGAATACGCTATAAAAAGCTATCAAGCTCACCATACAACCTTTATAGATATGCGCGTCAAGAATTTAACTAAGCAACCTGCGAAAAGAAAGGCTGAAATCATTGAATGCAAGGAAAGCATGGAGGAACTTGAGTTCGATGATGAGGAGACAAAGCAGGCGCAATATTTCAACCGCATTCAAAAAGCCACTATAAAGCTACATTGCCAGCACTGTTCAATTGATAAGAAAACGGGGATTGCTGTTTCCTTTGGTGTTGTGAGAATGGCGAATATCTCACCCTGTATCGCACTTGCAAGGCATCTATTGCAAGCGGAATATCCTGATGAGATTGAAGTAAGGGCAATGGCCTATCACAGCCAACAAATCTTGCTGTTACGGCATGAGCAGGAAAAGCACCTTGATAGCATTTTGAAGCGAAAAGAAAAAAGTGGTGAAGAGCCTGCTGCATTTAGCAATGCGATTATCAGGGGTCACCTAGATAGCAGTGCAAGCAAACAGCTTTTGTTTATTCTTGTTGCGACACCCGTTGAAGAAGTTGGGCGAGACCATGACTTTGACTGGGCAGTGATTGAACCCTCCTCGTATCGCTCCATTATTCAGCTTGCTGGGAGAGTAAAAAGGCATCGAGAAGGTGAGGTTGAGCAACCCAATATTGCCTTGATGCAATATAACTGGAAAGCCTTTAAAGCTGCGGATGAGAGCGGTAAAAAACAATTTAACCGCCCAGGTTATGAAGAAAAAGTAACGTTGGATACGCATAACCTGAGAGATTTGATTAACGAAAAAGAGGTTGCTACTCGGCTGGACGCAATACCCAGAATTAAGAAAAATAACACACTCAATTATCGCCAATCATTGGCTGATTTAGAACATGCTGTTACCGAATCCGAATTAACCAGTTATCACCGTGTAGGGCCAGATACATTGCAAGGTTTTTTAACTGAGAGCTGGTTTTTAAGCGCGCTACCTCAAGTTTTAAACCCCTTTAGAAAAAGTGAACAAGCCACGAAGCTTTTTTTATGCTTTGATGAGGATGATGAAGCTTGTTTTTTCGCAGAGAAAGATGAAAAAGGTTGCCCAGTTAATCGAGAAATTATCTTGAATATAACACGAGGTGAGTTAAGTGAAGTTGAGCAAAGAAACCTGTGGCTATCTCGGGACTATCTGAATCTGTTGGCGCAGTATTCTGATAAAAATGAAATGAGTAAAAGGCGAATATCTTTACGTTATGGCGAGTTAAGTCTTGTGATGCGCGAGGGTTACGAATATGAATATAATGATCAGTTTGGGCTGGTTAAAATTTAGGAGTGGAGAAAATAGTTATGCTTGATCCTGCAATAACTGAGTTTTTTGACAATCGGGAGGCGGCTTGGTTGAAGAAAAATATAAAAGCCTCAATGGAGGAATTTGAAGTAAATGAACTGCATTTGGCAACCACTCAAAGCAGTTTTCACTGGATGAGTGGTTGCCAAATGCTTCAAAAAGGGCAGGTCAGATATCAATGGCGACCCATCCCTGTACGTTTAGCCACCCCAGCGCTCGCAAAAATAAAAATGGCTATGTTTCATCTATCATGGCGCAAGCCAAACCATCTGTGGATGGTTATCTGCGAACAGGTAATGTAGTTGTTGATATAGATGCGCTAGGAAATGCGGCGGCTCTGGATGTGTATAAGTTTCTAACACTTAAGTTGAGTGACGG
>QNFJ01000252.1 GCA_003646305.1 Gammaproteobacteria bacterium
AATCTCAACTGTTTTTGCCTGCCACATTTTCTTCCAGACAGGCGTTGCGATCGGTTCATCAGCCAGCAGGTCACCCTCAACCATCTTAGGTTGCTCGTACTTCAGATAATGTTCTGCCGTTTGGTTCTCTAAATTTATTGTCAAAAAGCCTTTTTTGGTCGGGCCAACAGCTCGGCCAATCAATAGCTCTATAACCCAAGGCTTCGCAGGGTTAAATGGAATATCAGTTGGAAGAATAAACAGAGCGACCTCTTTAAAGTACGGTGCTCCCTCTGCTTTTGGTTCTTTCAGCCGCTTATGATGATAGTCATGAAACCTAACCGAACTATCACCTTGCAACAGCTGAAAGCGATCAAAAATTCCACCCCGAACATAACCTGAGCCTTTAAAAGAATAGAGCCCATTACCCGCCAGCAATATCGCCTGCTGTCCTGGCTCAAGGCGCTTTTGCATGTTTTTATATTCAGCTGGACCCAATAGCGCTTTACCAACACTCGGCACCGAAACTAAAGCGGCATACAATTCAATAAAGGTATCTTGCCCCACATCTGATTCAGGCCGATTTGCTGCCACAGAGTTGCCAGCCCTCTCGAAGCTCTGACTCACCTGATCAACCGTCAGTTTCAAACGCCTCACAGAGCCATCTGTTAACAAACTAACCCAGTCTTCCTCGCGCTCAACGGATAGATCCACAAAGGCTTGGGGTCCCGTCTCTTTCTGCTTCGCTTTTAACCCACCCAAGCCAAAGAGCCGAGCAACTTTAATGGCACTTCGCAGCACCGTATCATCCATCACCATTACGGTAACCGTTGCACCGGAAACCGCATCAATCTGATGTTCCTTTTCTTCGCCGCGTGCTAACGAGACAATATTTCGACCAATATAATCATCGAATAAAGCGGTAATTTTCTTTTCGGGAATACCAATTAGGACAATCGGTTCGTGATGCTCAACCAGCTCGATCTTTTGCAGCACCCCTTCCATGTTGATCGCAACCAACATATGAATGGGTTTACCCGAATAACCGATACTACTTACAAAGTCTGAATTAATAAAAATATAGCCAAGTTGCTGATCACGTTTGTAAACAGCGGCAACGGGCTGGTTTTTATCGATCTCACCAAAGTGATCTGCACCCTGAAAAAAAGCACTGGCATCCGCTGACTTAAGAAAACGGGGCAGTTCAGCCGCAACAGCACTGCTCATTGCGCCCAAAAATAACAGCATGCAAATGAATACCTTCAGTACGCCAAGCATCCCGTTAGCTGCACAAAATACCACTGCTCCTTGCCTCTTAAGTACCACTTTACATCCTCATAAACCGTGCTATTTGGCGCACTATACCCACAAAGCGTGTCAAATAACACACTATCTACCTTTATGGCTTCGCACTCCTTGATTCAAGTCAAGGTTTTGATACTCATCAATGCAAAACCAGCCACTATTACTGAATTATAAAAATTCAGCTTCACACGCAAACACCGTGCTGGGTAGCTCTAATCCTAGAGAGATGTGGATTTAAAACACTAAATCAGGTAGTTTCAAACAGTTGTTTTACGGGATCAATCCAGATCTGACAGGGCATAACCCATGACCTTTGTGCTTGAAAATTTACCGCTAGTCCTTGCGGGCCTATATCTCTTGCTGGAGATATGCGCGATCGTTGCTGCGCTTGAGGCGCTGTTTTATGCTCGCACTTCGCAAGGAGCCATTGCCTGGACATTGTTCTTGATAATGTTTCCTATTCTTGGTTTGCCGGTCTACCTGATATTTGGTGGGCGAAAATTTTCTGGCTACGTCAATGCCCGCCAGGCTGGCTCTAAGCCACTACATAAGATGGCTCAAGAAATCAAAAAGAGGCTACCCACATCAGCACTCGCAACGTTTCAGCCAAATGAGAATCCACATACCGCCCTGTCGGCGCTGGCGCGCATGCCATTCGTTGCCAAAAATGATTCTCGTCTATTAATAAACGGTGAAGCGACTTTTAAAGCCATTTTTACCGCCATCGAAAGTGCACAAGAATATATTTTGATACAGTTCTTCATTATCAAAGATGATGCCCTCGGAGCTGAATTACAACAACGTTTGCTAAACAAAGTACACGAGGGCATCCGAGTTTATTTTTTATACGACGCTGTTGGCTCCCATGCACTGCCTTCTTCTTATATTCAAAAACTGGCGGATGCCGGAGTTGAAGTGGTCGCGTTTCGTGGTAGCAGTCGCGGCAAAGGCCACCCTTTTCGTATTAATTTTCGCAACCACCGCAAAATTGTCGTGATAGACGGCCATACAGCTTATGTTGGTGGACTCAACGTGGGTAATGAATATTTAGGCAAGAGCGAAAAACCCCACCTCCGACCCTGGCGAGACACTCATGTGGAACTGTGCGGTCCTGCAGCATTGTGTGTTCAGCTGGTATTTCTGGAAGATTGGTACTGGATGACCAATCAAATCCCTCTCTTAAAGCTGGATCCAACTTTCTCAAAAACGGCCAACCAGCGGGTGCTGGTTTTACCAAGTGGCCCGGCAGATAAGCTTGATACCTGTAGTCTGCTTTTTGTCGATCTTATACATTCAGCCCATCAACGTATCTGGATCGTAAGCCCTTACTTTGTTCCAGATGACGCGATCGTTAGTGCGCTACAGGTTGCCGCATTACGCGGTATCGATGTGCGCATTATGCTGCCGGAAGAACCGGATCACATGCTGGTCTACCTGGCTCGTTTCAGTTATCTGGAAGAAACAATTCCTTTTGGCATCAAGGTATACTCTTATCGTGCTGGCTTTCTTCACCAGAAAGTCGTGTTAGTCGATGATGAAATAGCGGGCATCGGCACGGCAAACCTGGATAACCGTTCCTTTCGGCTAAATTTTGAGATCACGTTACTATTCGCCGACAAAACCTTCGTCAATGAAGTTCATGAAATGCTGTTAAATGATTTCGCCAACTGCCGACAGATGGGGATAGAGGAGATCCGTCAGCGCCCTTTCTGGTTTAAATTGGCAACCAAAATTGCTCGGCTATTCTCCCCCATTCTATGATGAATATTCAGTGACTGGACGAGTTTAAACTTTAACCCTCTGTTCCATAATAAAAGAAACGGCTCCCGAAAGAGCCGTTTCCGAAATAATAGCAGCTTGACGCCCCTGCAAATATTATTTTAATGGCGTGTAATTGTATTTCTGTCCACCAAGTGTTGCTTGGTACATCAAGCCTCCCTTACCCATGGTGAAAGCAATCATCCCCTTGTGATATTTAGCTTCTGCTTGGGCGGAGTTTGCGCTTGCCGATGCCCCCTCAGAACCAGCTTGCACGCCAGCACTACTGGTAATCACAATGGCTTCTGCCTGAGCAGAAAATTCAAATGCTCCACTCGTAAATTCATCAAATGCACGCTTATCTTGGAAATAAATTACCTGGCTATAAGCTTGGGCTCCTGCCTGAAAACCGATACTTACCTGCGTCATTGACGCATTACCCACCTTCACGCCCATTTTGTAGACTCCACCCTTACCATGGGC
>QNFJ01000253.1 GCA_003646305.1 Gammaproteobacteria bacterium
ATGAGAAAGTTGAGGTGAGCCGCCGTCACCTGTCGGAAGTGCGCACCTTAATCGCCACAAGCATTGCCTGATTCCGAAATCCTTTTGTTTTATCCCCGACTAACCCCTCTTCACGATAAACAAGCAGATTAAGTTCTGAAAATAGTTTTAACAGTTCATTTCCAGCAAGAACAAATTCGGGCCGAGAAGGACCTTCAGGTGAAACTTTTTCAGCGGTAAATGTTTGATAAAAAAGCAGGCCGCCAGCTTTTAGCATCGAAATTATTGAGCGGCAAAAGGTGCGATCGAGATAGTGGCTGACGACAATCACATCGTATTGATCGGGTGAAGGATCGAGTGTGGTGAGGTCGGTTTGAATAGCGGTTAGCGGTAACTGGTGCTGTAAGGCTGTTTTCTGGAGATTTTCGATTGCAATGGGGGAGATGTCCCATGCCTCTGTTTCGAGCCCCTGTTGGGCTAGAAAAAGCGCATTACTCCCCAGTCCGCAAGCAAGCTCCAGTGCTTTTCCGGTAAAGGGAAGCAGGTGGCTGTTTTCTTTCAGAACGGCACAGACGGGTGGGGTGGTTTTCCCAGTCTGGCTATATATCCTGTCCCATTTTTCCTGCGGTGACATGGTGCTTACTTGAATTTAATATTGGCCGAATGCAATTTTCGGTAAAGGTGCGTACGCTCCATGCCAATTGCGGTGGCAAGCTGTGCAATATTGCCGTTATTGCTATCGAGATGATGCTGTAGGTATGACCGTTCGAACTGATCTCTGGCCTCTTTCAGTGGCAGTTCAAAAAAATCGGGTAGCTGGCTGTTTTTAGTCGAAATAGGAATGCTACCCAGGGCACTTCTGGACTCATCAATATCAATATCATCGCCTGTTCCCAGAATAAGTAACCGCTGAACAAGGTTTTTCAGTTCACGAACATTGCCGTGCCATGGGTAATTTCTAAGAAAGTTTTGGGCAGCGACGGAGAATTTTCGAAAAGGTAGTTTTTCGCGTGTGACGAAATGCTCAATATAAAAATTGAGTAACTCGGAAATGTCTTCACTATGTTCGCGCAGGGGAGGGACCTCAATCGAGACAACATTAAGGAGGTAATAGAGCTCTTCTCGAAAGTTTCCCTGCTGTATCTGCTCGGCTAGCGGTCGGGTCGATGAGGCGATGACTCGAATATTTGTTTTTACCTGGGTGCTACCGCCTACGCGGAGAAATGATTTTGACTCAAGTGCGCTCAAGAGACGGAGTTGAGCTTCACTATCCATTTCATCGATACCATTAAGGAAGAGCGTTCCTCCGTGAGCCTGTTCTAGCAGGCCATAATGAATTTGCCCACCTTCTTCTCGACCAAAGAGTTCAAGTGCGGAATTTTCGGGGGCAATAAGACCTACACCGACATCAATAAATGGACCGTCACGGCGTGAGCTATTGCTGTGAAGATAGCGGGCAAAGAGCTCTTTTCCAGAGCCGGCTTCACCGGTAACAAGCAGGTTTGTTTCGTGCTGTGCGAGCCGCTTAACCTGGTCTTTAAGGTGCTGGATAGCAACGCTTTTGCCGGTGGGTTCGGTTACAGCGGCAAAGCGGGTACGGAGCGAGATGTTTTCTCGTTTCAGGCGGCGAGCATCAAGTGCGCGCTCTACCGTAAGGAGCAGTTTTGCCAAAGACAGAGGTTTCTCTAAAAAATCATAAGCGCCCAAACGTGTCGCTTCTACTGCTGTTTCGATTGTTCCATGCCCCGACATCATGATGACGGATGCGGTGATTAAACCCTCATCCTTCCACTCTTTTAGCAGGCTAATACCGTCAATGTCGGGCATCCAGATGTCGAGAAGGATCAAGTCAGGGTTGTGCTGACTGGCAGCTTCTCTCGCTGTTTGGCCATCTTTTGCGGTACTACATTCGTAGCCCTCATCGACTAGAATCTCTTCGACTGTCTGGCGGATACCGGCTTCATCATCGACGATCAGAATAATGGGTTTGTTCACGTGACTGTTCTCCTTGGTTGGCTATAAGGAAGCCTGAATATAAAACGTGCCCCTGTTTGGCAAGTTGGATCTGCCCAGATTATACCGCCATGTTCATCAATAATTTTTTTGACGATGGACAGTCCTAATCCAGTCCCCCTCTCTTTAGTCGTTACATAGGGATCGAAAATTGTATCGAATTGCTCTTTTGGTAGCCCCATGCCGTTGTCTTCAATACTGATTTGAGCATATTTTTTGCTCTGTTCTTCGGTCACCTTCAGAGTCAGTTTAATCTGCTGTTGCTTCTCTTTATTGCTGGCTTCAAGGCTATTTTTTATCAGGTTATGAAAAACTTGCCGTAACTGTACAGGGTCTGCTGAAAGAGATGGAATCGTTCCGATCGTGTCGAGCTGGACCTTCTTGGAGCTATAAAGGGAGACGACCTCTTTGATTAGAGATTCAAGATCAACAGATTTTGCCTTGATGCTGGGCGGGCGGGCATAATCAGAAAATTCATTGACCATCGCTTTCATTGCTTCAACCTGCTGGACAATCGTATGCGTTGAGCGGTTTAAGAGCTCGGCATTCGCGCCATCGACTACCTTGGAAAGTTTGTGTTTAAGTCGTTCAGCAGAAAGCTGGATGGGGGTCAGAGGATTCTTTATCTCGTGAGCGAGCCGTCTGGCAACCTCACCCCAGGCTGCATTTCGCTGTGCCTGAACGAGTTTCGTGACATCATCAAAAATGATTAGAGAGCCTGTTTTAACTTGCTCATTGTTGTGCAGCGGTGTACCTCTAATCATCAGTAACTGGCGCCCTTCATCACCCAGTACGGTGCACTCTTTTTGCCATCGCTCCTCGCTTTGAATGATATATGTTTGAATCGTGTTGATGAGTCTTGAGATGTTAGGTGAGGACTCAGAGAGTTGCTGCAAGGGTTGGTTGATGAGTTGGGATTCCTCAAGATGGAGGATTTTGCAGGCCGCCCTGTTCGCGCTTTTGATATTCAGGTCGGCATCAAAACTGATCACGCCCGAAGAAAGGCTGCTGAGGATTGTTTTCAGGTAGTTTCGCTGGCTTTCCACCTCAAGTTGAGATTTGCCTGCTAGGTCACGAGAGTGAGAAATCCTGCGGGTCATATCATTAAATGATTCGACCAGAAAACCAAGGTCATCCTGGCCGGGGATGGTGAGTTGTTGGGTATAGTCCCCCTCGGCTACCGCTTGTGTTCCCTGTACGAGTTCACGAACAGGTGCGACTAGCCGGCGGCTGGTAATAAAAGCGACCCAGATTGTTGCCAGCAGGCTGAGCAAAAGAATCAGTGATAGTGTCAAGGAGAAAGTGAATTTAAGTGAGCTTCGAAGGTAGGTACGCTCTTTGTAGTGTGCATAGGCAGCTTCAATGCTATTGGCGAGACTCCCGATGCGACTGGAGACGGGGTAGAGCGCGTGCAAGAAACGGCTATTGTCATAACCTGATTGAACGACGACCTGAATAGCGATTGTGTCACTTTTTCCCGGTTCCAGCC
>QNFJ01000254.1 GCA_003646305.1 Gammaproteobacteria bacterium
CTGATGTCGTTCATCATCAAACCGACAGTTTTCAGCTCCGTCAGCTGCTCTACCCCGGACAGATCACTGATCGCAGATTTGTTGGCCTGAAGCTCCTCCAGCAGCACCAGGTTCTCAATCCCACGGGTAGAGGTCAGAGTTTTGTTGCCGGCAACAGAGAGCACTTTTAACCGGGTAAAATTCACCAACTCCTCCAGCGAAGTCAGTGCATTGCCCTGCAAATAGAGTTCTTCAAGATAGACCAGGTCTGCGATCGATGTCAGGTCATCGATACCTTCATCCATGCAGAGCAACTCTTTAACATCGCTACGCTCGCTTACCTCCTGCTCAGCCATGGCGGCCCAAACACAGCGACGCAATGCGGCAGTGGATGGCGTGACATCTTCCCCAGTCATTAATCGCGGGAAATAGCGCTCTAACACGCCGAGCTCCCAAAGGGTGATGCCGCTAAAAGTAACGATAAAAACCAGCGCAAACAGCCGCCCCCTGGTCGGGGATTTCAGGCCTGTCCAAAAGCCAATGGGAAAAAATAGGACCAGTAGCGACAGTGCCCAGAACTGCACAAAGCTGTGAATTCGGTTCTGCTCCGAATCGGTGGGGTGAACAAACATACCCACCTCCTTGCCGACCATCTGCGCGCAGAGAGAACGGCTCGGCAGCATGATCACGCCAACTGCTTCGTCACCGGCGGCAGTAACCGCCGCTGGCATGTACTGCACCGTATCGCGATAGGTAGAGCCCGTATTACCCACCCGGATCTTGACCCATTTGCCGCCACAACCGACGATTTTCGCCGGCACTAACTCAGAATTGAGCACGATGCTCAGGCGATCATAAGCCACTGCCAAACAGGCCAGCACTGCGATAACGATCAGCGCTCTGGCTAACGGACGCAGGGGTTCTGCTCGGGATACTACCTGGTTGTTAATGGGGTTTCCGCCGGAGACATTACATTCAGCTCCACCCTAAACAAGATCGAAATATTCATTTTGAACGAAGTCATCTGATCGACTCACCTCCATTTCCTGACATTTCAGGGATATAAGCGAAATAGAGAGCCTTTTTATGACATCGAATAGCAATGAAAACTTGGCATGGAAAGAGCTGGTACCTGAACCTAATTTACTCTGCGATTTCGCGCTCCAAAACTGAATAAAGCAGCGCTAAGCGTTAGCGACTGCTGCTGCTCTGCGACTAAACTCGTTATCAATTGAGGTCGTCATCAACAGACACTCCTGAGCACGAGTCATACCAACATAAAGCAAACGGGCATCCTGTTGTTTCCGCTCTTCTTCCCCTTTTAGCTCACCTATTCCAAGCATGACAATGCGCGGAAATTCCAGCCCTTTACTGCTATGGATTGTGAGCACCGTAACGCGATCAATTGCTGGGTCATAATCACTTTTATTTTGCTTAGTTCCTAACCAGAGGTGGGGAATATTGAACTCCGCCAGGCGACTAGCGATGGCAACCCCCTGCTTTTTGGAAACACACAACAAAGCAATATCTTTCCAGTCGATCCCTTGCTTGTGCCATTTTTTCAGACATCCCAGGGTGTAATTTAGCTCTTCGGCAAACTCACTGAATTTTCGTACGACAGGCAAGGGCCCATTATTTCCCGCTGCCTCAGGTCTTATTAATGGAATATGATCATCATCCGCGCTTTGAGGGTTAAAATAGCGACTTGCGAACGTATACGCAAAATCCAGAATCTCGCGGGTATTCCGGTAATTTAGCTTTAGTATGGTTGTTCGCCCTGTAGCTTCAACACCCACACTCGACAAACTAAAACCCAGCCCCCCACGCTTTTTGTAAATTGATTGTGCATCGTCATAAAGCAACAGCAGAGAGTTGCTTTCTGGGTCAGTCATCTGCACGACTAGCTTCAGCCACTCCGCTTCAAAATCATGGCCCTCATCGATTAACAATGCACCATATTGGGCTCTGGGAATATGTCCCTTCTCCACCCCGTCAATAACACTCTCTACAGATCGTTCGTAATACGGCTTGTCAGATGCTATTAAATCGACATGGTAGGTTTTGATCTGCTGCGTGCACCAGTCATGAAAATGATAAACCTGTACCTGAGCGCCAATGCCTTTTGAACTGATGAACGCCCTTAACTTAGCCGCAAGTGCAATATTAAAGCAGAGCACCAATATTGGCTTGCTCATTGTTTGCGCAAGATACAGGCAGCGAAAGCCCAAGATTAGGGTCTTTCCAGACCCCGCTACGCCGTGAATAACACGATGCCCCTCTCCTAAACTTCGAGCAAGTTGTTCTTGCTGAATATCCATGATTTTGATGATATCTGGCAACGTGTTCTTTGCTAAATCATCGTCTTCCCCAAACAGGCTACCCTGAAGCTGGTCATCAATCCTAATCTCGGGAAATAAATGCCAGCGTATACGATCAATTTGAGGCAAAGAAAGAGGGGCACCAAACTGATAATTGAACATACCCCATAACTGCCCCTGGAACTTTTCAGCATCCGCACTTTCTGACATCTCATCTTTGTAAATCAAAAGATGATCAGGCAACAACCCCTCGCGCTTGTCATCGGGAATCGCCTTCTCCATTTGGCCACGCGTGATATTTGTCAGCACCACACCCCAACCGTAAGGCATAACCAAATTCCCTTTGTAATTTTCAGCGTCCTGACACAGAAGCGGATCTCTCTGCAACATCGCTAATACACTATAGGTGCACTGGCGAACCTGTTCGATTGGGTGAGGCTTTGTAACCAGGCCACTGTTCGTCGCTAAGGTCACATCGGTTTTATTGATCTTCTTGAGCGTCTCTAATTTCCAGTCTTTAACCTCCAGAAAGAGCAGTCCTCGGGAAGGGTGGAGAACAATGAAGTCGGGATAACGACGCTTTTTACCGACAGGAATGTCGTACCAAATAAGATAGTCATCCTCTAGCAATGCCTCTAAACGACGTGCGAAGCGCTTTTCTCCAGAAGTCATACGACTAAGAACCTGCTTGTTCATAGCGGGAATGAGCTTTGCCATCTTTTTCCTTTAAGCCAGCCCTAAACTCTCGGTCATCTATTCTAGATAGCATCACCCGTTATCGAGACTGGATCTGTTAGCGAGCATCAAACACCCATGGAACATCACTTTGATAAGCTCTTTATTAAGTTCCTTTACGCGGATTTCCCCACCGTTAGCGACGCATCACTCATAATCTTGTACATATCAAGCTAAAAAACTCCGACTGGAGAGCTCGATTGTGTTTCTCCCATCGGCTTGATCCTGGTTTTAAAACCACTGCAATCAAACCTGTCCGTAACTCTGGTTATTAAATTTCATCTCGCATTATGTCTACGATGTAAGTTCGCTTTTTCATCCTACTGAATCCAGAACATCCGCCAGGTTTTCTGCAAACACGGCACCAAGACTGGTCAACGGGTTTCATCCTTTGAATAGCTATATCCTTGAATCAGAACATCTGCTGCAAATAA
>QNFJ01000255.1 GCA_003646305.1 Gammaproteobacteria bacterium
CTGTATGGAGATGCAAGATTAACTGGAACTGGAGCTTGTGTGTATGCCGAGTTTCTAGGGAAAAAGCAGGCTGAACAGGTTCAAAAAGGATTATCTGTTAATTGGTCGTGTTTTGTAGCAAAAGGCCTGAATCGCTCTCCGCTTCTGGAGGCTTTGCCGGTTTCTTGAATGTTGTTGTACGGTTTTAAAGAAAGGTTATTTGGGGCGTCGCCAAGCGGTAAGGCACGGGGTTTTGATCTCCGCATACCCAGGTTCGAATCCTGGCGCCCCAGCCATTATTTTTAATTTGTTGGCCTGTTTTAAAAGGTTGTAAAAGATGTCTGATGACTCGATTATGGTGTTTACGGGTAACGCGAATCCGTCGCTCGCAAGAGGGATTGCGCGTAAGCTTCATGTGCAACTAGGTAAGGCAACGGTTGATAGTTTCAGCGACGGTGAAGTGGCCGTTGAAATAGAAGAAAATGTTCGAGGCAAGTCGGTCTACATTGTTCAGCCGACTTGTGAGCCAACAAATAATAATTTAATGGAATTACTGGTGATGATCGATGCATTGCGTCGGGCGTCAGCGAGCGAGATTACGGCGGTAATCCCTTATTTTGGCTATGCACGTCAGGATAGGCGTTCGCGCTCATCAAGGGTTCCGATCACGGCTAAGTTGGTTGCCAAAATGATTGATGCAGCAGGTGCGGATCGGGTCTTAACTGTTGATTTACATGCAGACCAGATTCAGGGTTTTTTTGATGTCCCTGTTGATAATGTTTATGCCTCGCCGTTGCTGTTGGGTGATATTTGGCGCCAGAAACACCCAAATTTGATTGTTGTATCACCCGATGTAGGGGGAGTTGTCAGGGCGCGCGCACTGGCTAAGCGACTGGATGATGCGGATTTGGCGATCATTGACAAGCGCCGACCTAAAGCTAACGTGTCCCAGGTGATGAATATCATTGGTGATGTGGAAGGGCGAACCTGTGTTTTGGTTGATGATTTGGTTGATACGGCGGGAACCCTGTGTAAAGCGACAGCGGCTCTGAAAGAGAATGGTGCGCTGAAGGTTTTTGCTTACTGTACGCATGCCGTTTTGTCGGGTAAGGCGATTGAGAATTTGAGTGGGTCGGTTTTAGATGAGCTGGTCGTAACGGATACGATTCCTCTGACCGAGAAGGCAAAAGAGTGTGGAAAGATTCGTCAGTTAGGCGTTGCGGAAATGCTGGCTGAGACAATACGAAGAATGCATGAAGGAGAGTCAGTGAGCTCTCTTTATGTTGACTAATTTAGGTTATGTAAGCTGCGTGAGTGGCAAATAGTTGGAGATAGGGTGATGACAAGCATTTTTGAGTTTAACGCGACGGTACGTTCGGAAAATGGAACGGGCGACGCAAGGCGTTTACGCAAGGCAGGCAAGATTCCTGCGGTACTTTACGGTGGGTCTGGTGAGGCTGAGATGTTGACGCTAGAGCATCACAAGGTGGCTCGCAGTCTGGAAGATGAGGCGGTTTATTCGCACATATTGAAGCTGAATATTGACGGAAAAGTTGAAGATGTAATTTTAAAGGCTATTCAGCGTCATCCGAGCAAGCCGGTCATTATGCATATGGATATGTTGCGGGTTAACAAAAATGAAAAAATCCGTGTTCATGTTCCATTACACTTTATGGATGAAGAAAACTGCCCGGGTGTCAAGCAGGGCGGCATTGCTATGCATGACATGGTTGAGGTTGCGGTTAGTTGTTTGCCGGCGGATTTGCCAGAGTATATAGAGGTAGATATCTCGGCTGTGGAGCTGGGTGGTTCTATCCATCTTACAGATCTGAAGCTTCCAGCGGGTGTTGATATTATTGAGTTAATGCATGGTGAAGATCATGATCTGCCTGTGATGACGGTTAAAGCGCCTCGAGCAGTTGTGGAGGCCGATGATGAGTCTGCACCAGAGGCTGAGCCAGAAGCAGAGGAAAAGAAGGCAGACGAATAGTTTGTGTCGCTGTTGCGGCATGCTAGATGAGTTCAATCTCATTAATTGTAGGCCTAGGTAATCCTGGGTCTGAGTACGACAAAACCCGGCATAACGCCGGGTTTTGGTTTGTAGACCGTTTGGTTGGTCAGGAAGGGGCGGCGTTTTCGCGTGAGTCCAAGTTTTTTGGAGATGTCGCGAGACTGCAGTTGAATGGTCGGCGGGTTTTGGTTTTAAGGCCAACTACGTTTATGAATAAGAGTGGGCGGGCGGTTGCCTCTCTGGCTTCTTATTTTGATGTAAAGCCCTCGGAAATACTTGTTATCCATGATGAGTTGGATCTAAATCCTGGAAGTGTCAGGTTGAAACTTGGTGGGGGGCATGGTGGCCACAATGGGCTGCGGGACATTGTCTCGCATCTTGGCACAAAGGAGTTTGCACGAATTCGTGTGGGTGTGGGGCATCCGGGGTGTTCGAGCAAGGTTCTTAACTATGTACTTGGTAAGCCGTCTACCGGTGATCGTGATTTGATTGAAGAGGGATTTGATCGAGCTTTTCAGCAGTTGAAGGTGATTTTGGAAGGAAATTCTCAGAAAGTAATGTCAGTACTCAACTCTATTTGAAATTCTTTCTCTGATGGCTTGACATAAGCAGGGCGTTCATCGACAATACTCTGCTCTGTTTTTGGAGGGGTTCCCGAGTGGCCAAAGGGATCAGACTGTAAATCTGACGGCTCAGCCTTCGGAGGTTCGAATCCTCCCCCCTCCACCATATATTTGCGGATTGTTGTTTATTAGGGCAGTAAAAGTAAGCGGGTGTAGTTCAATGGTAGAACTCCAGCCTTCCAAGCTGATCACGAGGGTTCGATTCCCTCCACCCGCTCCATTTTCTGGCCAGTGTGTGTGCCTGTAATGTGTTGCGCCCATATAGCTCAGTCGGTAGAGCACTTCCTTGGTAAGGAAGAGGTCACCGGTTCAAATCCGGTTATGGGCTCCAGTTTAACTTGTTATTGAGAATCTAAATTTAGGGTAGGAATAATGGCTAAAGAAAAATTTGAACGGAACAAGCCTCATGTAAACGTGGGAACGATTGGGCATGTTGATCATGGTAAGACAACATTAACCGCAGCACTGACCAAAGTAATGGCAGAGGCGCAGGGTGGAGAGGTCAAAGCATTTGACGAGATTGATAACGCCCCTGAAGAGAGAGAGCGTGGAATTACCATCGCCACCTCACACGTAGAATACGAATCAGCAAACCGTCACTACGCACACGTAGATTGCCCGGGTCATGCTGATTACGTTAAGAATATGATTACGGGTGCAGCGCAAATGGATGGCGCGATTCTGGTCTGCTCAGCAGCAGATGGCCCCATGCCGCAAACAAGAGAGCACATCCTTCTGGCGCGTCAGGTTGGTGTACCGTACATCGTTGTTTACCTGAACAAGGCAGACATGGTTGATGACGAAGAGCTCGTTGAGCTAGTTGAAATGGAA
>QNFJ01000256.1 GCA_003646305.1 Gammaproteobacteria bacterium
CGCCGGTACCATTGCCAGTAAACTTTTCACATCTGGGTTATAACGATAACGTGTTTCGATCGTAACGGGCGCAGCCCCTATATCCTGACCGAACCGCTGCTTTGCCGTTTCAATCAACCATTGTTGATGTATCCCCTGCATATAACCTTTTACCGTTTCAGCACGTTGCGGCATCGCGCCGTCAAACCAGGCTGCGATTTGTATCGGATTACCACGCCTGATGTCACGCGCAAAATCAGAGGGAAATTCAATGGCGAGTGATAACTCACCACTACGCATGCGACGATCCAGCGCCTCATAGTCTGTAATGGGCGCGTGCTCAATAAAATAGCGTGAGCCTGACAAGTTTAATGTGTAACTGTGGCTGAGTTCGCTCTGATCACGATCAAGCACAGCATACGTGAGATCATCAACATCCATGGTAATGCCGTACCCCATAATCAGCATCAAGAAAACACTGCCGACCAGTGCCATTGTTAGCCTTACAGGATCCCTTAGTAGCTCTAAGCTCTCACGCTGGCTATAGCTAAATGCCCGCGAAAAACTAAATATCGCCTGTCTTTTTTGTCTAGAGTCCATTGTTGCGACAGGTGTGGATTCACCCTTAACCTTCGCTGACTCAGTCTTGGGTAAAGGGAGGCGATTTTCTGAACTATTCTCTTCCAGGTAGGCAATAAAGGCCGTTTCCAAGGTGTCGGTATTGCGTTTACTGACAATATTGTCAGGCGTATCACTCACCAACACTTTTCCCGCATGCATCAGAGAAATGCGATCACAACGAGCCGCTTCATTCATAAAATGTGTCGAAATAAAAATCGTCACTTTATCGTTACGCGACAAATCAACTAATAATTGCCAAAAGGCATCCCGAGCTACGGGGTCAACCCCTGAAGTAGGTTCATCAAGGATTAGCATTTCAGGTGAATGCACCATGGCTACTGCCAGTGATAACCGCTGACGGATCCCTAAAGGAAGCGGTTTGGGCAAGCTATTGCGAACCTTGTCCAAATTAAAACGTGACAGTAGCTCGTCAACGCGTGCGGTAATTTGAGATTCTGGTACGCTGTATAAACGGGCATGAAGCACTAAGTTTTGCTCAACACTTAATTCAGAATAGAGTGAAAATGACTGAGACATATAACCAACACGGCGTCGAGTGTCCATATCGCCAACATTGACTTTTTTTCCAAATAAGTAGGCCTCACCTTCACTGGGTGAAAGTAAGCCAGTCAACATTTTCATGGTGGTTGTTTTACCGCAGCCATTAGAGCCCAAAAATCCAAAAATTTCACCGCGATGAATACTGAAATCAACCTGATCAACGGCGGTAAAATCACCAAAGCGCATGCTTAGGCCCTTGGCTTCAATCGCAATAGTTGAGCCATCAACAAAAGGGGGAACAATGACCTCCCTATAACCTCGTTTTTTCTCCTCGGGCAAGAGCTCAATAAAGGCCGCTTCAAGCGTTTGTTTACCTGTTTGCTGGTGAAGCTGTTGTGGCGTGCCGGTTGCTAACACCTTGCCTGCATCCATTGCCACTAGCCAGTCAAAGTTTTCAGCCTCTTCCATATACGCAGTGGCGACAACAACGCTCATACTGGGGCGTTGTTCGCGGATATGATCAATTAATACCCAAAACTGCGCGCGCGCAAGCGGGTCAACCCCGGTTGTTGGTTCATCAAGAATTAACAGCTCAGGATCATGAATAAGGGCACAACATAGGCCTAATTTCTGCTTCATCCCGCCCGATAACTTGCCTACCGGTCGGCCTCGAAAAGCAGAAAGCCCTGTGGCGCGAGTCAATTCATCAATACGGCGCCGGCGCTCCGCTTTTTGATGACCAAAGAGACGAGCAAAAAACTGAAGATTCTCTTCGACTGTAAGCGATGGGTAGAGGTTTTTACCTAAACCTTGAGGCATGTAGGCAATGGCAGGACAGACCCTGTTACGGTGCTGCTTATCACGCATATCCCCCAGCAAGACATGGAGTGAACCATCCTGAAGCGCTCTAGCCCCGGAAATCAAAGCCAGCAAACTAGACTTGCCGACCCCATCTGGTCCAATAAGGCCAACCATACAACCAGCCGGGAAATCTAAATCAATCGCATCCAGTGCAATGGTTTTGCCATAATGTAAGCTGACCGAACGAACAGTTGCTACAGCTGTGCTATCAGATTCGACGGCCATTATTCAGGAACCTTAACCATCAAATTCTCAGGCCAGGCAAGCTGCGGGGCTAATTTAAGCCACGCCACGCCAGGCAAACCTGTTTTGACCTGTCTTAAGTGTTTTTTCAATAAGGATTCATCAATTCGGGCTTTAACACGAAACATCAGTTTCTGCCGTTCTTTAGCCGTTTCTACAGTTTTAGGCGTGAACTGTGCCACACTGGAAACAAAGCTGACCTTCGCAGGAATCACATATTGGGGGGCGGCATCCAGGATGATATGCACCTCATCACCCAGTGCCACACGACCTGCCACTGTTTCGGGTAGAAAGAAGGTTATATAAACATCACTCAAGTCCACCATATTGAGTACTTTTCCACCTCCTGGAAGCACTTCGCCCGGTTCTGCCACGCGGTATTGCACACGGCCATTGCGTGGCGCTTTGAGTTGGCTATCATTTATATCCACTTCAATTCGCGCTATCGTTGCTTTAGCCGAATTAATGGCCGCCTTTGCGCCTGTTACCTGTGCTTGAGCGGCTACCACTGCCGCTTGTGCCACCTTCACCTGCGCCTTTGCAGCAGATAAGGAAGCCGTTGCAATGCGTACCGCTGCATTGTCATCATCCAGCTTTTCAACAGGTACGGAGCCTTTTTGGATCAACTTATGGGTCCGTATCTGGTGCCGTCTCTTGTTATCAAGTTCACTTTCAGCTTTAACCACCAGCGCTTCAGCGGCTGCGACATCACTCTTTCTCATTGCAACCTGGGCTTCTGCACTCGCAACCATACTGATTGTTTGTTGCAACTGAGCTTTTGCCTCATCCAACTGGGCATTAAGTACATCAATCTGCATTTGTGCCAACAGTTGGCCTTTTTTTACAAAATCACCTTCACGAGCAAAAATGTCTACAATACGGCCTGCATATTTAGTGGAAATATCAATATCTGTTGCCTCAATACGACCATTTCCACTGATAAATTGGTCACTTCCTTCGTCCAACTTTATGTTCAGCCACGCTTGCCAACCGATCACGGCGACAATAACTGCGCCAGCTAACCCAATTGCTGTTCTTTTAATGAATGTATTCATATTAATACTCCTAAATTCAAATATGGTGTTTTTATCAACCCATTCAATAATGGAATGGCAATACATGGAAATCATAGCATTTTTTCTCCCCATATCCATTCCAGCTGCACCGACCACCACGTGCAGAGGGAGCAGATTTCATCTTCTGGCCGAACGTGAACACCTATTCTCCCA
>QNFJ01000257.1 GCA_003646305.1 Gammaproteobacteria bacterium
GAGTATCTGGTTACGAGCTAACTCAAGCATATTTTCTGACATAATTTTCTCTCTAAATCTGGTGGTCTAAGAATTATTTTTACGATGGGTTAACACAGGAAACTCGGCTCTTATCCTCGCCTGCTCAGCTGGGTCAAAAGGAGCGCATATTACACCCTCTCCCTGCCCAATACTTGCCAAAACGTCTCCCCACGGACCAACAATTAAGCTGTGACCAAAAGTTGACCGGCCATTTTCATGTAAACCACCCTGATTTGCAGCCACCAGATAACACTGGTTTTCGATAGCTCGTGCCCTTAACAAAACCTCCCAGTGTGCACAACCGGTTGCCTCGGTAAATGCCGCCGGTAAAACGATAACATCGAGGTCACTATCTAGCATTTCTCGAAATAGTTCAGGGAAACGCAAATCGTAGCAAACCGCAAGCCCAAGTCTACCGACTGGGCTGTCAAGAACAACCGAAGAGCAACCTTTTTCAATCATCTCCGACTCTTTGTACAGCTCGCCCGAATGGCTCGGTAAACTCACATCAAAAAGATGGATCTTATCGTAGCGAGCGACCTGCTCACCATTTTTGTTATAAACGAGGCAAGCCGCTGCCACTTTTCCTATAGCTTTTACCTTTAATGGGATCGTACCCGCCACGATCCATACGGCTAGCTCTTTAGCCAAAGAAGCAAGAAAATACTGTATCGGCCCCTCTCCTTCAAACTCAGCCAACTCCAACTTATCTTGCTCATCTTCTCCCATGCAAGCAAAATTTTCCGGCAAAACAACAATCACTGCACCCCGCTCAGCTGCCTTTCGGATAAGTCGCTCGGCTCTGTTCAGGTTTTCATCAACATCTGCTGTTGAAACCATTTGAATCGCTGCGAGGTGGCTTTTCATTTTACGCTGCTCTCAGTTGTAGGCTCTTGTCCTGAAAGCCCTTCCCATACTCGGTCAAAAATCTGTTTGCTCCAGGATTTATCCTTACCCAGAGACACCAGTTCAGGTTTATCCCAGCTGCCCGTTAATGAATAGCGGCTGCGCGTCACCATCTCAACCCGGCTACCAATCAACTTTTGCGCAACAAACACCACTGCGCCAACAGTAGGGCCAGCAACGAGCGCGCTAGCAACCGGCAAACTCCCTGTTGTTTTTGGTGTCACGACGACTGTCTCATCAAAATCTTTCCTGGCTAATCCCATTCGACCTTGGATATCGATTCTGACAACAGGGCTATCCAAAAAGAAATCATTCGTCCAGGCATCACCTGACACCACGTTGTAACTTGCTTCAATTTTGTCAAAACTTAATCCCTCTGAAACAAGATCACTAAAGTCCAGCGTTAACCGTCGCTGAACTGTATGTAGGCTTAATAAACCTAAAAGACGCCCTATTCCCGGCTCAATATCCACCAGCAGCCCTTTCCCAAGCTTCAATCCAAATTGGCCATTAAGGGTTTCAATTTGCATATCCCAAGGAGACCCTTCCCAATTCAGTGAAAAGTCAATTTTACTATCTTCTAATCTTACATCCTCTGTAATGGATAACCGTTTAACAAGGTTACCCATATCACTACTCTTCAAATTACCTCGAAGAGCTGTTTTATTCTCCCCACTTTCTGACGCCAGCCATTCTCCGTTTAATTGTAAGTGATCGTTATCAGAATCAATCCGTAACGCCTTAATACGAACACCTTTGGCCATTCGCTCTGTGTTCAGATTCAGCGCCCCCAGATTATTGCCTTTCCAAATCAAATGAGCTGCTTTGATATCCAAGTTTGGTAGCTGAGTGGGAGTGAATCCCTCATTCTGGGAAGTACCACCATCTACATCCACATTCCAGTCAGGGATTGTTAGATTATCGAGATTGAGAACTAAAGGAGAAGAACCTTTTAAATCAACTGGCAGGCGCATAAAGCCCTCGCCAAGCTGACTTGAAATAGCCCCTTCCCAGCTTTCTCTGTTCCTTTTAAGATGAAAACCAACCTCATTGAATGATCTTCCCCCCCAAATAAGCTTGCCAAATTTCAGATCTAGCTCCTGTAGAAGCCCATCTTCACTCTCTCTATTTGCCTTATTTTTGGGCTGGCCACCTTGAAGCTTCTCCCACGGAGAGACTTCAATTTTCCCCACCTCTCCAGCAAGCCTCAACCCAATCTCTGGCAAAGCAGGCTGTTTTCCATCCAGTCTTATCTCCCCTTTTAGCAATTTAAATACCTTCTCACCCGGTGCGGAGAAGAGCAAAGTCGACCTAATATTATCGGCATAACGGATATCCATTTTCGTTTTCTGTCCGTTCTTAAGGGGTAGAGAAAGTGAAAATGGTTGTTTTTTATTCTTCCTTTTCCCATACGGCGCAGGTAAATTAATCGCAATACCTTTTGTATCAGAGATTACTTCTAATTGCGTTGAAAGGTTCCGCCCCCCCGTCATAGGGATGGTTAACGATAAATCGTAAGCTGCTTTCCCTTCAAGATAAGGCCATACCGGCAATGGAAATTGCCTACTCAATCCAGAAACTGCAGCTCGCCCCTTTGCTCTTAATAGCGTGTCGTTCTTGCGGCGAATTAAATCCACAGTGACAGGCTCGTTTAAAACCGTAGCCTGCAAACCTTTTGCTTCAATACCTTTTTCATTAAAGCGTAGTAAACCATTTACTGCGCTAACTTCCAGATCAACACCATGAACAAGCAGGCCTGCATCTTTCAATTTTACCGTACCACCGACCCTGGCTTTACCAATGCCTTTTCTTAGCGGCACATCGATCGTCAACTCGATTTTATTATCTCCGTGAACATCCATGACGTTAAGTAACGCATCAACCCGATTATGAAGTGGTGAATTTTTCAGGAAAGTCATACTTTGGCTCACATCCCCCGTCATGACTCCTGATATATTGAGCCACTTAGCACCTCGAAGACCAAAGATTGAGACCTCAGCCTTCTCAACGCGCCCTCCCTCCAGAATGGCTCTATCGGCAGTAATCACCAAATCATCTTGGTAAAAGCGAACTTCCGCCCCAATACCGGTTAAAGACGGCCAACCTGTCTGATAATCAAGCCTGGCATCTTCCACATCAAATAGAACTTCGAAAACTCCCTCATTTCCACGAAAGGGAAATTCATTTAACTTTCCTCTCAGTAAAACTCCACCAGAGTTGACCTGCCCAGAAACCAGAGCCTGATCGAGCCAGCTGACCACATTACTCGGCATAATTTTCGTTGGGTAGTAAAAACCGGCATTAGCCACAACCCCTTCTTGAAAAGCGCTTTGTAGATCGATGAAAGGTGGTTGGCCCTCTTCGAAAACCAGCTCAAACTGCGTTGTTGTTTTGATTTCTGGTGTTTCAACAGCAATGCGATGGCTAAAAAGGCGCCAGTCTTGCGCGTGCTTTTGCCAGTAGATCCTCCCCTGACTGTTGGTGATTTGCCAGGGTGTTCTAAAC
>QNFJ01000258.1 GCA_003646305.1 Gammaproteobacteria bacterium
ACCTATTCCACCTACCCTATAAAAATAGCAGATCTATTTCGATTGAATTGCTAACGACATACTGAGTCTGAAATTTTCATCAGATGTGAAGAGACGCAGAGGCTGCTCCCATCAAAATGGCAGGTGAACTAGTTTTTGGAACAGAAAGAATATCTAAATTGGAGAACCGACTAAAGGCAGACGACAGGCAGCTCTATACGTAATAGCTCAACAACCCCTCTCCGGTTGTTATATGGGAAGGCGCTACAGTTTCTATCGATGCCCCTTCCTCATCAGCTCCAGAAAAAAGTACATTCTCTTCCATATTGCTCAGCTGATTTTGAGCATCCTGTTTGTCATTAAAAGACTGGTGCGAAATATCGACATCAACCTGCTCAAATTGCTGAGCCGTCATCATCTCTCTTAGACGTGGTAATGCCTGCTCCAACGCTTCACGAACGGCAGCGTGTGGAGAGCTAAACATAACGGATACCTGATCCTGATTAACTTGAACATGAACCTCAACTGGGCCCAACCTTGCCGGGTTCAATCTAAGCTCTGCTGCCTGAATCGTTTTACCCGCCATCCAGTTAATTCGCTCACTCAGTTCTCGCCCCCACTCTGGATGACCTAGTGGCCGACTCATAGCTGGAAGTGATTCTTTCGCTGTAACCATCTGATTGATGTCTGAAGTGAGTGAGGGCAACGTTAACGATAACGGCTCCTTCTCGAGGGTTGGCAAAACAGTAGGCTTCAACGCTGAGAGGCCAAATGGCTCAAGCGCTATTTTTACTTTTGGCTCTTTCTCCTGGAGAAAATCACTTACCGCCTTTAGCATTTGTAAGTCGCCTTTCTCTGTATTGAACAGGGTAGCTGATTCCAGAGTTGCTATGGGCTCCTTATTTATCGAATCACCTGTAAAATTACCGGGAAGTCCGCTCAAAAAAATAGAGAGCGCTTCACCGACATTATCATCTCCAGCTCGATTCTCTAGCGCCTCTTTGGCCTCACCCAGCGGGAGTGCCTCAATTTCTGGAAGAACATTAGCTACTATGGGTTCCGGTAAAGAGTTCAGCTCAACAGTACCGACATCAAGTTTCTTTTCGCGAAACGGCAATTCGTTGCCGTCCGATGGAGAGATTTCTAAAGTAGTCGCAGCCGACTCATTATCCCCTTTGTTTGATGTAGCTAATTCACCGCCCTCCACTGCATCCAGATATTCACTCAAGGTTTGGGGAAAACCCTCCTCAACAGCGCTGTCTCCCTCTATTCCTGGCGCTTTTCCGGATAATTTAAGTTCGCCATTTTGTGGCTGTTTGAGAACAAGAGCTGATAAATCCATAGCAACACACCCGATCCATCTAATTTTAATAATTTAAATAAAGCACTATTCAGGCCAATATCTCAAAAATTAAAAACTACGCTCCTTTTTACCTCTCCCTGCACGCTCATCTAGCTCAGCCTGCTCCTGTTTCTCTTTCTGAAAAGTTTCATCACGGACCGCTTTTTTAGAAAGTTTCTGGATACCATTAGTATGTTGGTGGGCATGCTGCCACAGCTTTTCATGGTCATGCACTGCATTCAAATTCTTTACAACAGCCTCTTCCTGCTCACTGATAGCTCGATTTAGCTTATCGAGGAACAGCCGGTAATCGGTCAGCTGGTGAGCCGCCATTGAGGCCGACTGGTAACGAACAACGTAGTTTTCTCTATATTCTTTGAGGCTTTTAAGTTGCTCCGTTTGCTCATTGAATCTCTTTTTGCACTCTCCCATTAAACGGGCTGCCTCTTGTTCTTTTATTTCTGCCAATCTTGTGATGGGCTGCAATCTCTTTGATTTTTTCATTAAAGATAATTTAATTACTATTTTTATTACGCCTAAGGGTGCGTTATTAACAGAGGCATCCCAGTCTTAGACATTATTCTTATAATCTGCAGTGTATATCAGACATATGAATCTCGCATCATAGTGAGGACTATAGAGTTCTAGCGTAAAGGGGTTGTAAGAGGGTCAAATAAGATGAAACTGCTCACTAATCAGTTCATGACTTCAAATCAGCCAATTCAACCTCTCCAGTGGAGCTCTCTTGAGGGGCAAGAAGCCAGTCAAGTTCATTAAGACTTTTTGCAATATCAACAGACTCACCCATATTCTGCTGCAGAAATTCCATAATAGCTGCATTCATGGCAATTGCTTCATCTATTCTGGGGTCACTACCCATCTGATAAGCACCAACGGTGATCATGTCTCTATTCTGCTGATAAAGTGAATAAAGCTTTTTAAGTTTGCGGGCTGCTTGCACATGTTCATCTTCGACTACATCGGTCATCGCCCGACTGACCGATGCTTCAATATCAATTGCTGGGAAATGACCCGATTCTGCAAGCGTTCTCGATAGAACGATATGCCCATCCAAGATTGCTCGTGCCGCATCGGCAATTGGGTCATTTTGGTCATCCCCTTCCGTCAGGACGGTATAGAAAGCGGTAATAGAACCTTCGCCCTCATCGCCATTTCCGGCCCGTTCCACTAATTGCGGTAGTTTTGCAAAAACCGAAGGTGGGTAGCCTTTCGTCGCCGGTGGCTCATCGATTGCCAACCCGATCTCGCGCTGCGCCTGTGCATAGCGTGTTAACGAGTCCATTAACAGAAGAACGTTCATGCCCTGGTCTCGAAAATATTCTGCAATTGTTGTCGCCAGCATGGCCCCATGCATCCGCATCAAAGGCGGGTGATCGGCTGGTGTCGCAACAACAACTGCTCGCTCTAGCCCTGCTTCCCCAAGAATTTTCTGAACAAATTCTTTAACCTCACGACCACGCTCTCCAATCAATCCCACGACAATTACATCTGCATCGGTGTAGCGCGTCATCATTCCCAACAAAACACTTTTACCGACACCACTTCCTGCAAACAGACCGATCCTCTGTCCTCGCCCAACCGTAGCCAATGCATTAATTGCGCGAATACCCACATCGAGCGGTTCCTCGATGGGCTTTCTTGAGAGAGGATTGATCGAACGCCCCGTTAGAGGCATCGTTGTCTCGGTTTCAAGCGCCCCTTTTCCATCCAGAGGTGCACCCGATCCATCAATAACTCGACCCAACAGGCCAAAACCAACCTTTGCAACGCACGTTTCTCCAGTTGGAATGACCCGGCAATCCTGCTCTAGCCCACGGATATCACCCGTTGGCATCAAATAAAGCCGCTCACCGGAGAACCCTACTACCTCAGCTTCTATGCGTTTTCCATCAGGTGCTTCAACAACACAACGTCCACCAATCGCCGAGCGGCAACCAACCGCTTCAAGCGTCAATCCAACCATGCGTGATAATTTCCCCTCCACAACCAGTTCTGGCGACTTTTTTAGTCGTTTTCGATAGGGTTGTAACCTTTTCAGCCAGGCTTCACTTCTTGAAGCGGCAAGATCATCACTGATCATGGCT
>QNFJ01000259.1 GCA_003646305.1 Gammaproteobacteria bacterium
GAGCGATTAGGGCGTATGAAGCATTGGCGCAGTATCAAGCGCATAGTATGGATGACCTGTTAGATGCGCATAAAAAAATGACAGAAGAAATTTTGCCCGATGCTGGGTATTTTCGTCGTGGCAGTGTGGGGATTCATAAAGGTGATAAAGTGGTTCATGTTGCACCGCAAGCGGACAGGGTGCAGGCCTTGATGGCTGATTTACTACGCTGGCTTGAACACACCGAAGACCATCCCTTGATTCGCAGTTGTATTTTTCACTATGAATTTGAATTTATTCATCCGTTTAGCGATGGTAATGGTCGAATCGGCAGGCTCTGGCAGACATTGATTTTGGGGCAATGGCGAGAGGTTTTCTATTCATTACCAATTGAAAACACCATTAAAGACAATCAGCAAGATTATTACCATGCGCTGGCGGCAGCAGATAATAAAGCGGATAGCAGCGTATTTATTGAGTTTATGCTGATGGTTATTTTGGCCAGCATTAGCACCACCGACCCAGTAGGCGACCCAGCAACCGACCCAGTTGAAAAACTATTATCTGTCATGAGCAATACGTATTTAAGTAGCGCCCAAATAATGGCTAAAGTGGGTTTGTCGCATAAACCGACATTCAGAAAAAACTATCTGCTCCCTGCTTTAGAGCAAGGTCTGATTAAAATGAGCCACGCCGACACACCTAGTAGCCCAAAACAAAAATATATAAAGGTAAATAAAGGATGAGCAACATCAGCGGTATCGTAAAATCAGCAAAAAAAAATTATGTGTCAAGGCATTGGAGCAGACAGTGACAAATATATAGAAGCTGAGTTGACACAGAGTGAAAAAATTCCAGCTCTGTTAGCATAGGCATAACTTAATACAAGAGAAATTATTGTGATCGTAATATCACCCGAAAAAATGACAACAGCAGAAAAGCTGTTTGCTATGGAAGCGCTTTGGAGTGATTTATGACAACACAGTTCATTAGAGTCACCTGATTGGCATGAAGCTGTTTTAACATCACGTGAACACAGCGCCACGAAGGCAAGCAGTCTCCGGTGGATTGGGAAACAGCCAAGCAGAAAATACGTAATAAAATTGGATTGGATCGTGAATTCAAGTACCAACTGCACCATTGAGTTCGGAACCAAATATAAAAGGAAGGAAAACAAACCAGCCATACTGCGAAACATGAAGAGTGAACGGCAGAACTGGTGCCTGTGGGAATAAATGACACAAAAGAACGATTAAACTTAGTAATTGAAGACCCAAAATGCCTGCTTGCTACTGACAATGTAACTCTTCCCATTGCCTTTGAAGTTTCCAAGGTTGTTGACCTTGGCGCCCGCTTTAAAGGCTCTAAAACATTTGTTGAAGATACACTCAAATCAGTACCTGAGTTTTATGGTGATGCTGGGCAGTTCTTAAAAGCTTGGGTTCCTGCCTCTCCGAAAATTAGGAAAGTAGAATCAGATATTGAAGAGAGCCCGGCATCGGGAGTTGAAGGTGTCGACGATATTTAAAGCCGATTTTAAAAGTGCTCTATTTGCGCTTCTTCTTTTTCCTCTTCTCGCAGTAGCTCAAGAAGTAAAAGTCATCTCTATAACCGATGGTGATACCGTTAAGGTTCTGACTCAGGACAAGCAGCAGATCAAAGTTCGGCTCGCTGAAATAGATACTCCCGAAAGAATGCAGCCCTATGGCAAGAAAGCTAAGCAGGCGTTATCCAGCATGGTCTTCGGTAAAACGGTCGATTTGCACACCGTTACCATTGATCGTTACGGACGAACAGTAGGCCATCTGTTTGTCGGTTCGCTGAACGTAAACAAAGAAATGGTCAGAACTGGTAATGCTTGGGTTTACAGGCGCTATATGAAAGACAAGAGCCTACTTGCTGATGAAGATTATGCTCGGGCTAATAAGCTAGTGTTTGTGGGCTTTGCCTAAAAGCCAGAGGGTTGAGTCTTGGTTGTGGCGGAGGGGTAGGCTAGCTACGAATCAGCACTAGCCTGCTTATCTTTATCTGCTTTAATATTTAACACACCAACAATAAAATTTCCCCACGGTCCTCGCGCTGTCACAGTTGCCAGATGCTCTCTTATAGCCCCAAATAATATTTGAACCGCGACTGGTTGAAAATTTTCCTTGTAGGCTTCGAGCAACTCCTCACTCTCCGTTGAGGCTGCCTCAAAAATCCCAAATGCCTCTATCTGATAAGAGTATGGAGCATTTTCACTACCTTCATCATCGGATATAAGCCTAACTTTCACCGTATGTTGGTTATCCATTGATGGGATTTCCACAATTTCAACTGAAACTGATTGTTCTGTGCCATCAATTCTTCCTTCAGTGTCATGATCCTGCGAAGCCTTCACAGACGTTTCAGGGAAAAAGTATTTAACAAGCTTTACATTATGCGGCCTCATCACGCACCCCTTGTCTTGCCCATGCAGATGCGCACTTCTGATCCTCTTTATTGATAACTGCTGTTTGCCTACCGCCAGTTACCAAAGTCACCCACCTTGCATCTCGATCTTTATGACACCCATTGATATGCAGCTTGCAATCAAGCACATCAAGCAGTTCAGTCATACTTTTAATAGTCAGATTTGCATCCCCACGCAATACTTTAGTAACGTACGGTGCACTTTTTTCAAGCTTATGAGCTAGAACTGACTTAGAAACACCCTGCTCCATCATAAGAGTGTTAAGAAGCACAGCAAAACCATTCTTATTACTCTCAACCTTGTAGGTTACGTCATCATCTAATGAGCTATACCAATCAAGTGTATTTTTAATACTCATAGTCTATTCCTTTTCAAGAAATTCAATGTCCCCAGCTAATTTAGCTGAATGATATTTTCTAAAAACTTTAATGGCTTTAGATACATCTTTAGAGCTAGCTTTCTGGCCTTTTTTTAATCCAGAATTAGTCAAAACAACCATGCCACCTTTATCGACAAAACAAAAAACGCGGACCTTACCTTTAATGAACTCCAAGATGTCTGGCTCGTAATTCGCATGATGCATATGACTCTGGGTTACTCCATCAGGTTGCATCCGCCCATATTTTGCATATATCTTGAAAAGGCTAATAATGCCTTTTATTGAACCAGAATATTTTTGCCCTAGGGAACGAAGATCATCAAGTGCCACGATGCTTTCATCACCATCAGCAGCTTCTTCAACATAAGCAACGACAAGGTATTTATTCCCTTCAATCTTCTGTAGTAACATCCATTTAACCTATAGGTTAAATCCTGCTCAGCAAAAATTCAAGTCATAAGTGATTAATCGACCAAACGAATTGGTGATTTTAATACAAAAGTCTGACAGACAATATTTCTTTTCAGCAACCATTCAAATATCTTTACATCCTGCTTAAAATACTCGAGATAAGTTGACCAGAGGTTGACCCGAACTTTTCCCAACAAAAAGGC
>QNFJ01000260.1 GCA_003646305.1 Gammaproteobacteria bacterium
ATTGTGAGAGCTGCTGCCGTAACACACCCTACCACGACAGGAAGTACCGTCAGAAGTAACGGTTTGAGCCGGCGGAAAACCAACAACATCATAGCAACAATACACAATAAAGAACCAACGCCAATTGTAGATATCTCACTTTTTGCTTGCTGAGCCCCCGCTGATGCATGCAGTAGCATTCCTGACATACTAAGCTTGATGCCAGACTCCTTTAGAACTCTATTGTTTCTCTCTACCTCGCCCAACACGTTTTGTTGTAGCTGTGTAGAAAATGGTTCACCGGAGAGCGCAACCATTAATATGTAAGTTGGCGTTTCTACTCCCGAAACTTTCAATAATGAACGATTCACCTGAAGATTCAGACCTTTATTTTGATGCAAAGCCAGTTCAGAAAAAAGCCTAAATGGATCCTCAGTTATTGATCCACTTTTTACCGATAATGGGCTGTATAACTTCGTAAGCGCTAACGATTTGATTTCGTCATAATTCCCCGCTAACAATCGCGCTCTAATTTCTTTATTGATCACAACAAAGCGATAAGGAAATTGCTCCAACTGAAGGCGCTCAATAGCTCCATCTTCAATGTGCCAAGTAACACTGGAAACGTTAGCTGTATTAGCTAGTCCTTCTGCCAGTGTTTTAACCGCCAAACGAACCTTCTCTTCATCTTCTCCAGACAGCATAATAATGAGCCGTTTCGAGAACCGCTCAGCCATCTTCTCTGTGGCTTGCTGAATAATTGGCTGCTGAGTTTGCTTGGGCAATAATGCTAGTATGCTAGAGTCAAAAGAGGGGTTCTGCTTAATTGCAAGCGAGCTAACCGTTAGAACAAAAAGCAGCCAGCCCATTGAAACCCACTTTAGTGAAAGAGCGTGAGGTTTCGTCATTCCCTATTTCTAAAGTGAATTTTTGTAAAATCACCATTACCTTCATGTAAAATCAGCTCATCAAGTAAAGTACCGCCCCTTAATTCTACTCGGCTAACCACCTGAGCAATGTTCGTATCCACAGGAATTAGGATAGCCTGCCACTGCTCTCCTTTAAGCTGTCCTGTAAGTTCAAAATAGTTTGAAAGCATCTCCCACTCTGCCGTCAACACCGCAAACAGTAATTCACTAAAAATGGACAGTGCCGGATTGGAACTAGCCTCAAAGCGTGCAAGCTCTCGCGCACCTTGCCGGCTAACAATACTTGTTGGAGTCATCAGTAGTTCGCTCTTGATCGGCTCTAATGTCTTCCAGCTAATTGATTTATCACGCTGAAAACTAAACGTGCCTGTCGAGACCAGTAGTGCATCAAGAGAGCTTAGATACTTTTCTTGAGTGAATTCACCTTTAAGACTAGGAGGCATCGAAGAGAGTGTCTCCATTTGCTCAAAAGACAACTCTGCATAAGAAGCATTCGGCATCAATAACACAACAAAAACAAGGAGGCAGCGATTCACGTGGTAATCCCCAACTTAAAAAGAAGAATTTCTGGAGAGGCAAAAAGCATTTCTCCGCGACTCATATCAACAGCAACCTGGACGGTATAACCCTTGCTCAAGCGACGGCCGCTCTCTAGGTCATTGATTTGATAGTTGATCTTCAGCCGACTCTCCCATTCAACCAGTTCAGCCTTAACTAGGATCTTTTGCTGAAAACGAAGTGGCTGGGCAAAACGAATACGCAAATCAATAACCGGCCATGCATAACCCGATTCCTTCATTTGTGGATAGTTATAGTCAATCTTGTCGAGCAATGTGCAGCGCGCAATTTCTAGATACTTCACATAATGGCCATGCCAAACGACCTCCATTGGATCAACATCGTGAAAAGGCACTTCTATCACAACCTCAGATTTTGTCATTAGTCTATTCCTAAACGTTAATCATATTGAATCTACCGCAAAATTAAACTGTAATTTCCTCTTGCTTCTCAATAGCCTGTTTGGTTAAAGCAAGAGAAAATCATAGAGATTGCAATCCATTTTTTACGCAAACCTACACTTCGATAACAGATGAAAATATACATAAAAGAGTTTCTTACCTAACCAGATTATTACGGTTCGTCTCCCCAGAATGGAAAAAAATTGAACCATTGCAACGGAGCCTTCAGACAATAATATTCCAGCCGATCCGCATAGCGTTGCACACAGCTATTAATCTCAACTTCTCGCTCTTTACGATGGAATTTTAATAATGGGGAGAAAAGCTCAACATAAATATGATATTGAGCTTGCTCCTTTAAACAAAACATCAAATAAACTGGGCACTTTAGCAGGCTTCCCAGAATAAATGCACCTTGTGGCAAGGGTGCTTTTTTCCCAAGAAATCTCACTTTAGAAACACGTTCCAAGCCTGTTACAGGCGTTCGATCTCCAGCAATAACAATGTATTCTCCTGCTTCGATGCGCTCAGACAAAACCATGGCTGTTGCTGGCGATATATCTGTTACCTGTAAAATCTCTATCTGAGCACCACTGCTAACTTTTTTTATCATGGCATTAAACTTCTGTGCATGTTCTGTATACATGAGCAATGTCAAGCGGATATCGGGTATTTGATGTGCGAGCGCACTACAGACCTCCGTATTGCCAAGGTGAGATACAATGATGACACCGCCTTTATGGCTATTATCAATCTTCTCAAGAACCGTTGGCATTTCAAAAACAACATCTTCTCTGCGAATATCTCCCATCCAGACGAGGATTTTATCTAATAGCACCTCACCAAACATCAAAAAATGATTAAATGAAGAAAGTGAGCCACTCTTCTCATTAGCTAAGAAAGGGCGGAGCTGGTCAAGATATTGTTTTGATGCTTCCCGGGCCTCTTTTTTAAAAAAATAGTAGTAACTCATGACTGGGAGCAGCAGCAACTTGAAACCTTTCCGACCCAAAAGCCGGTAGATCAAAAGAAGCAGTTTCATACCTAAAATAGTCCCCGCCTCACCAACTTTTGACCAGTGCCGCTCTGACTCAACCATTTAGGCGCCACCAGAGAATTCGAGGAAGACGCCATAGCATTCCAAAAAAAAGGCGTGTATGCATCCAGCTAATCAAGAGGTTATCATGCCAAATATTAAAGTGTGACACGCCATCAGAGGGATAAGAAACTCCTGTTGGTAGATTCTTAATCTTCCCTCCTCGCCACGACCAACGCACGATCACCTCTGGATCAAAGTCCATTCTGTCGCCACACTTTTCTTCGTTTATCAGTCGCACAGTATTTTCTAATGGGTATACCCGAAAGCCGCACATTGCATCGTAAATTTCAAACGAAAGTGTATTTATCCACACCCAAATATGCGTTAGATAGCGACCGTAATATCGCACTTTAGGAATCGATTCGTCATATTTTGGATAACCTGTCACCAGTGCGGTGAAGTTATCCTTTCCCATCTCAAGAAAGCGAGGTAAATCAGTCACA
>QNFJ01000261.1 GCA_003646305.1 Gammaproteobacteria bacterium
ACACCAGGCTTCAGTGCATAAGCACCCAGCTCAAAACGCACTTGGTCATTGCCTTTTCCGGTTGCACCATGCGAGATGGCATCCGCACCGGTTTCATTAGCAATTTCAATCAAGCGTTTGGAAATCAACGGGCGGGCAATTGAAGTTCCTAGCAGGTACTCGCCTTCATAAATTGCGTTAGAACGAAACATCGGGAAGACAAAATCACGAACAAACTCTTCCTGAAGATTCTCGATATAAATCTCTTTAATACCGTAACCTTCGGCCTTGGCGCGAGCGGGCTCGACCTCTTCCATCCCCTGCCCCAAATCGGCAGTAAAGGTGACCACTTCACACCCATACTCATCTTCTAACCATTTTAGAATAACCGAGGTATCGAGACCTCCAGAATACGCAAGAACTACTTTTTTGATTTTTGACATGCCTGTTAATCCACACAATCCAGTTTAACGGCTCAAAATTGAGCCCTCTAAAAAGGTGAATTATACCCGATTCAAGTGAATCTGATGGCAGGTTTAACCAATAAACTTAATCTCTACTCGCCTATTATTGGCCTGCCCACGTGTTGAACGGTTACTCGATACTGGTTTACGTTCGCCCCAGGCTTTAACCCGGATATGCTTTGGTGAGATCCCCTGGGATATCAAGAACTGCCTAACCACTTCCGCCCGTTGTGCAGAAATTTTCTTATTGCTCTTTCGGCCACCGTTACTGTCAGTATGCCCATTGACAACAATTCTGCTTCCATTCCGTTTTTCCTTAAAATATTCTGCCAACAGACCCAATTGCTGCTTCTCACGACGATTAATCGTTAAACTTTTAGGCCGGTAGTGGAGTAACTTTAGTGCGCTGGGGTCAACCAGCTTGAGGTTAATAACCTGCTGATCACTCGACAGGGCCGAGCGTTTAAAAACACTTCTAACCTGCCCTGCTTTAATGCCCTTCTTTGATAAAATTGATGTGAGTGCGGCAACGCGCTGATCAAACCGGTTCCGGGCACTTTTCCCACCCCAACTGCTATAGGGTGTTATTAAAACGGTACGCTCTGGCATTAAAGCCAAATATTCAGCCATCATTCCCACCTCACTTCTAGCTCTGAGGTCAAGCGCGGTACTGGAAGGGTCAAAAAACAGGTGGCTATTACGAAGCCCCGCAAATGAAATTGGTAAAAGATTGTCGCGGCAGCCGCTAAAAACCTCGGATGCCGCTCTAAAATTAACCGCAGAAACAGCAACCCGTGTCTCATACGTCATTTCTGAAGGGGATGCTGTTGTGTAGATAAATGTTGGAAACCAGCCTGCATTCAGTTCATTCAACATCAGCTCTGCAGCCTGATCATGTACAACCAACCTTTCTGCTCTACCAGGTTGACTGGGCTTTTCCTGATAAACTGCGTACTGCTGGCTGGGCGCCACCTCATGCATCCAGGCGGGCGCAGAGACGGTTAGACTTGCTCGCGTAACTGGAGCGCTTTTTCGTTTAGGCTGCAGCTGAAAAGAGAGCATTTCTCCTGCCGACTGCGAAAAAACAGCCCGCCCAAAGTTCGGAACATCATGGCTCAAGGAACACACAGCACGCGTCACCGAGATCGTCCAGGTCGATTCGGTTATCGGTGCACCATAAAAATTAGCAAATGCCTCAATGGGCACAAATAACAAAAGTAAAAGTGGTCGAAACAATCCTGAACTCATAACTATTAGTGATATTTCAATGAACAAGCAAGTTATCGGCCTTCGCTGAACTTTCTTTAACGACAACAGAAAAAACCAGTCACTTTTCCGATAGAAATCGCATCACTATCTCAACAAATTTCACCGGCTGTTCGGCGTGGAGCCAATGCCCCGCATTAAAGATCGTTTCGATTTTCGCCTGCGGAAAAAGCGCTTCAATAACAGGCAGATGTTCGGGAAGAATATAATCGGATTGTCCTCCACCAACAAACAGAACCGGCTTCAGATAAGCACGAGCCTCGTCTGTGTCCGGAAAGGCAAGGATTTTATCGATAGATTGTTCGATAACCTCAAGATTCACCCGCCAGGAGCGCTGACCATTTTGAATATTCAGGTTCTGTAATAAAAATTGGCGCAAACCAACCTCTGTTAATACTTTTGACAGATAATTATCCGCCTCCTTCCTCGAGCCAACCGATTCAAGCGGAATACTCTTTAACCCTTGAATAATCCCGCTAAAGCTATGATCGTAGTGCACAGGTGCAATATCAACTGCAACCAGTCGTTCAACCTTTTCAGGCTGTGTCAGCGCCAACCACATTGCCGCTTTGCCACCCATGCTATGCGCCAAAATCGTTGCCCTATCCAGCCCCATTTTATCCATAAAGGCCGCAACATCCAGCGCCATGTTCGGGTAATCCATCTCACTCGAATGAGGTGATCCGCCATGATTTCGCAGATCCAGCGTATAGACACAAAATTGCTCTGCAAATTTGCGCGCCAGGCCATTCCAGTTACGACCTGAGCCAAACAGGCCATGCATAATCAGAAGTGGCGGAGATGAATCATCACCCGTTTTTTGAAAAGAGAGCTCTACTGAAGTCATAGCGGCGTTTGTAACATTGTTTACACACTCACAGTTTACCCTGATTTCAGTCCATCAAACGCTCACATAACCAACAGGCTATACTTTGAACGAAATCCCTCTATCAAAAAGACAAAATAGCGCCATGACAACCCAAAAAAAACCAAGAAGAACAAAAATTGTCGCCACATTAGGCCCTGCAACAGATGACCCTGCTGTCCTTGAGGGACTGTTTAGAGCCGGTGTTAATGTTGTTCGCCTGAATTTTTCTCATGGCGAAGCTGACGATCATATTAAACGCGCTAATGCCGTCAAGGCACTCTCGAAAAAGAGAAGTCAACACGTGGGTATTCTTGCTGACCTGCAGGGACCCAAGATTCGCATTGCCCGCTTTAAAAATGACAAGGTGACCCTGCAAGAGGGCGCAGACTTCACCATTGATATTAATCTTGACGCCACAGCAGGCGATAGCACTCAAGTTGGCTGTATCTATAAAGCTCTGGCGGATGATGTTGCACCTGGTAACCGGCTCCTCCTGGATGATGGTCGCATTGTCCTTGAGGTCAGCTCTGTTAATGGCTCCCAAATAGGCTGCACCGTCATCGTTGGTGGGGAATTATCAAATAACAAAGGCATCAACCTTCAGGGTGGCGGCCTTTCTGCGGCGGCTCTCACCGAAAAAGATAAAGAAGATATTTTGACCGCCGCGAAAATTGAGGTCGATTTTATCGCCGTTTCCTTCCCCCGCAATGCTGAAGACATGCACCTTGCTCGGAAATTAGTTAAAGCGGCAGGTAGTCACGCCTATCTTGTCGCAAAAATTGAGCGCGCAGAAGCACTGGATGTTCTGGAA
>QNFJ01000262.1 GCA_003646305.1 Gammaproteobacteria bacterium
CTTTTCTGCGTGGCCATTTTGGCAGTCGTGGTGAATAATTGAGTTTATGTCCCGCATAGTACAAAAATTCGGAGAGCACCTTCAGAAAAGGCAACTGATAGTCAATATTGCTGTCGCCTGCCGGCTGTTGCGTGGTTATTACTACGGACTTGTAAGGGTTATTGTATTGACGGCGAGCAAGAAAAAACCGCTTTCTTGGAATGCAGTCTTTAGGGAGTTCAAGCTCGTGATAATCATCCATCATCATTTGACTACTGCGTGTAGCTTGTTCACCGATAAAAGCGCGCGAATTCTTCAGTATTGTCCGACTTTCATTGATAAGCACTAACCGCCTCAAAATAGCCGTCACTTCTGGCGTGACCAACCAGCCATTTTTCCCATCTTTCAATCGGTCTGAAAAAGCGCCAACATCTGTGGCGACAACGGGTATTCCGGCCGCCCAAAGTTCACTTAATGTGTAACTAAAGGTTTCTGGGACGATTGACAATAAGAGGCCAATCTCCGCTTGAACGTTAGTTAACTGCAAAGCGAGCTCTTCTCGCTCATAAAACTCAATAACGGTAACACTTGAAATACCAGAAAAACGGCGCCCCGATTCCCCCGACCCAATAAGCCAAATATCGGCAAACTGCCCCAGTTTAGGGATCAGCTCAGCTAATAAGTCGCCCCCCTTTTCGGTGACTAAGCTTCCCAGCACAACAATACGTAACCGTGCGTTAGGTAATGTTGGAGATTTTGAGCGAAGCTTAGCCAAGTTATTTGATAGTGCTAAATTAAGTCCATGTTCGATGATCTCAATTTCTTTACTTTTCCAAGTAGGGACTAGAGAGTGGTACCGTTTAACGACCGATTTAGAAGGGGCGACTAGACGAATATTTGCTTGCAAGACAAGCTCTACAAACTCAGATCGAATGTTCTTCCAATGCTCAGTTGTCTCTTGAATAAAAAAACGATGATTGGGGTTGCTTGCTAAACACGCTTCGAGCCTTTTAGGGTCGCAGTTTGTACAAGGTTCACCATAGGTTGCTACCAATGGTGGGCAAAAAGGATAAAAGTCGTGACAGACTATCGTTGTGGGCAGCGCCGTACGCAAAAGATCCAGTGATTGTCCAATTAATGAAGAGACCATTAGGCTCTCAACCTTAAATTCACGGACAATTTCGGCGAGGATTTGTCGGTATTGATAGTGGCTAGCGGTAGTTGAAAGAATGGGCTGAGACAATAACCAGCTTTTAATCGGTCTGTCCATCTGTGCATTGCGATATAAGGCCAGTCTCTTTCCAAATGCGCCCCAATCACCCAGCGGTCGAAGCACCAAATTCTGATGTTTGCTATCACCTTCTACGGCATCTTCTATCCAGCGACCCATGCCACCACCCCAGCTATGCACGACATGTAGCCTTACCGGTAAGCAGTTACAAAGCGATGGTGGGGCTTCTTGTTTAGAGTCCAGCTCTGTCATCGCGTGGCGTATGCTCATCAACGGGTGCGATTCCGATAGAGCCTCTTTCCATGCGAGCGGTAACTTATCGGGCAAGTGACTCATCTGAACGGCGCTATCATCAACATAGAGCTGATCGGTTGCCAATAGTGGGAGGCCGAGTTCATGAGCGGATAAGAAAAGCTCTGCATCATTTTTGCTGTTAGCTAACAATTGCACCCAGCTTTCACCCTGAAGGGCAGCGGCACTCTCAAGCAGAAGAGGGATATCAAAGCTCTCTCCCCGCGCGTACTCCACTAGCCATTGGTCAAGCGCATCGACAGATAGTAGCGGTTTTCGAGGCGCGCTAAATAAAGTTAGCAGGTTATGCTGTGCGCTGACGGGGGAGACGGCAAGTGCCGAGCTTTCTTCAAGAGTGGCGATCAGTCGGCCATCCCATGCCGTAGGAACTAAAGCCCCTGCGCGGATAAAGAGAGTCCTCTTTCCTCGGTAGTTCAATGACTGTAACAGGCTCTGCCAATAACCACTTTCTGGGTAATGATTGGGCAAACTGTATTGTGCGGGAATATCCCACCTTGCACACCGTTCGCGCAAGGCTGGTTTGTCCGATGCTAGAATCAGAATATCTTTAGTGAGTGAGTGCGAGAGTAATCGTTCAATCGTCGCATCGAGTTTTTTGACATCCTTCTCGAAGGCAACCAGCACGATTTGCCAGTCTATCATCAAGGTTGGACCGCTAGAGATCGGTGATGGTGTTTGCATGATGCGCGGTTATAAAAATCTCAATAAAAGAGCATTAAAGAGGATAATTCTATTGCTTCTGTGGTGGTTTATGCTCGAGTTATCGGCGCACAAAGCTAGCCATCATTCGTAAACCGCTAGAAATGAAGCGTAAAAAAAATCGTTTTAATCGGCTGCGTATCAGGTCGCTGCCAGCCAGATTTGAAAAATAGTCCGCCATAGTCGAAATATCCTCTCCAATACTGTTACTGGCCATGTTATGGGGGGCAAATTTAAATTCAATGTTGTGAGTGGGTGTTGCTTCTCCAGTCGTTTCTGCGGACTGATTTAATGCGCACCATGCCTGAAAACCACCCTGATCAAGAGTGGAAAATGGTTCAGGAAAATGCTTTTGTAAATCAATGCGTTGCCGGTAAAGTAGCCGATGCTTACGGCTAATTTTTTCTCCATTATCGAAGGTATCGTATTTTGATGGTAATTTGCCCAGATCGCTCTGACCAAAGCGTTCACATTCAGCGACGTACCACTTTCGCAAATCAAACAGTACAGGACTATGTTTGCCGTAAAGTTTCAGCATATTTTCCTGCCCACCGCTATCCATTCCAGAAAAGTGATAAAAGACTAACGGTTCGCCGTTGATTAAAATCCCCTTTTTCAGACTGCCTGTAGCGTAGCGAGCGGTTAAGTTCCATGTGGCGACATTGTAAACTGGGGAACGCAGGATTTTAACTCGATCAAAAAGGCAGGGCGCTAAATTAGCCCATTTCTGATCTGTAAAAAGCCCTCTTCCAGTATCATCATGGCAAAAGAGAAACAATCGTTCTGCCCACCACTTTGCGAAAGCACGTCCCTCTGGGTCATTGTGAACACCGACAAAACCGAGGTTAAAGACACCGTGCTTCAAACTGCAAATTTCATTGTGAATCACCGCCTCGGTGCTGGTCTCTGGCTTGGTTTGGTGTGGCGTCAGCAACACACTATGCTCTATCAACTCTTTTTCAAGCGCATCGATTTGTGAAAAAAGCACAATATCGGGGTCAAAATAAAAGACTCTCTCGGCCGCATAACGCTCGAAAATTGTTTCCAGAGCGACCCCTTTAACCGCGGTGCACAGCTCAACCACCGAATGAGAAAAAGACCACTGTTTAAAGTTTTCTATCGGTAAGCTATCAGCAAA
>QNFJ01000263.1 GCA_003646305.1 Gammaproteobacteria bacterium
AACAAAGGTGGTTAACACTTTTGTTTTTTAACCACCAATAATCCGCTGAACATCCTGTAACACCGCTATCGCCATTAGGCTGAACAAAATGGCCATACCAAGACGTTGGCCAACAGCCTGTGTAGATTCTGAAACAGGGCTTCCTTTTATCGCCTCAATTAGGTAAAAAAACAGGTGCCCACCATCCAGAACTGGAATCGGCAGGAGGTTTAAAATACCGAGACTAATACTGACAATCGCAAGAAATTTCATGAATTGCGCGAAACCAATCGCTGCGGAGGCACCTGCATATTTCGCAATACTAATTGGGCCACTCAAATTCTTGATTGACGCTTCACCCACGAGCATTCGACCCATCATTTTCAATGTCAATAAAGAGTAATCCGTCGTTTTCTTAACCGCCGCTGATAGCGCAGCAAACAGGCCAAGACTGTATTCTCGCTTCATCCCATCAAAAATCGCTTCAGAAACGCTAACTGATGCGCCAATTCGTCCCACGATAATACCATTAGACTCTATCGCTTCTGGCGTGAGTTCAAGGTTCCGTTGCATTCCCTCACGCTCAATTTCAAGTTCGATCAATCGTTCAGGATGAATCCTGACATAATCAACCCACTCATCCCATGTTGTTATCGCTTTATTGTCCGCGCTGATAATCCTGTCACCGCGCATCAGCCTAGCCTTTTCAGCTGGACTACCGGTTACGACCTCATCAATTACCGGATCAATTACCGGCCGCCAGGCTTTGATTCCCAAGCGCTCATTCAAATTATCTGGTTCATTTGCAAAGCCTGCAGGGACGTTAATAGTACGAGTAACTTCCGTGCCATCTGTTTTAATTATCTCCAGCCGAATCTCATTAGAATCAAAAACTCTAGAAATAATAGCGCCAACTGCTAACTCCCAGGTTGGCGTTTTATCACCTTCCACCGAGAGAATTTCATCTCCCGGTTCTAGCCGAGCTTGCTCAGCTAATGTACCTACAGCAACAGGACCCAAAACCGGCTTCATTCCGGTCTCACCCACAAAGAAAATAACCCAATAAATGAAAACCGCAAAGAAGAGGTTAAACAACGGACCTGCCGCAACAATCGCGACCCGCTTTGATAAACTTTGGCGATTGAAGGCATACGCTAAATCTTTTTCCTCCACCGCGCCTTCACGCTCATCCACCATTTTTACATAGCCACCCAATGGTATAGCAGCAAGCACAAACTCTGTTGATTCCGCTGATTTCTGGTACCGCCAAATAGGCGTCCCAAAACCGATCGAGAAACGAAGCACTTTCACGCCAGCTTTCCGAGCAACCCAAAAATGACCGAATTCGTGTATTGCAATCAATATGGCGATGGCAGCGATAAAGGATAGGAGAGTTTGCAACATGTCAGGTAAGTGCCTTAATAGTTTCTTCAGCTAATGCCCTCGCTCTGACATCAGAATCTAAAACCTGTTCAATATTTTCAATTTCACAAAATGGTGCCTCGCTCATCACTTTTTCGATGACCAAAGCGATCTCTGTAAAATGAATACCTCCATTTAGAAAAGCCTCAACGGCCACTTCATTTGCAGCATTCAACGTTACCGAGCAGTTTCCACCTTTTTTCATCGCTTTTATCGCGAGCTCCAGGCAGGGAAACCTTTCATTATCGAGTGTTTCAAATTCCAGCTTTTTGATTGCAAACAGGTCGAGGGGTTTTACGCCCGAGTCAATCCTGTCTGGCCAGGCCATAGCATGGGCAATCGGAATCCGCATATCAGGGTTACCCATCTGAGCCAGCATCGTGCCGTCAACATAATCGACTAAAGAATGAATAATGCTTTGCGGGTGAATAACAACCTTTATTTGTTCAACTGGGAGATTAAACAACCAGCTGGCCTCAATAAGCTCCAGCCCTTTATTCATCATAGTGGCGGAATCGACCGAAATTTTTCGCCCCATTACCCATTTAGGGTGAGCACACGCCTGTTCAGGTGTAATCTCACGAAAAGATTCCAGTGGAAGCTCGCGAAATGGCCCCCCCGAAGCGGTCAGTAAAAGTGAACGAACTTCTGCTTTGCGCTCCCCCACCCGATAACCAGCAGGCATGCACTGAAAAAGCGCATTGTGCTCACTATCTATAGGTAAGAGCTCTGCACCAAACTTCTCAACTTCTCGCATAAAAAGCCGCCCAGACATCACCAGTGCCTCTTTATTGGCTAACAGGATTCGCTTTCCTGCCCTGACGGCAGACAATGTCGGCATTAGACCCGCTGCGCCTACAATTGCGGCCATCACCTGATCTACATTATCTAGCGCGGCCACTTCAGCCAGTGCAGATATTCCCTGCAAAACGGTAATATCTTTTAAGCCTGACGAGGAGAGGCTTTTGCGAAGTGTTTCTGCACTCATCTCATCAACCACAACAACCTTTTCGGGATGATGACGTATGCACTGTTCATGCAAACGCTCCACACTCCGATTCGCCGTTAACGCAATGACCTTATAGCGATCTGGATGCCTTTCGATCACATCCAGTGTGCTCTGTCCAATAGAGCCCGTTGAACCCAGGATGCAAATACCTTTCATCAGGCTGGCCCATTCCCGATTAAAGTCAGTCCAATCAAATAAATGGGCGCTGCACACAAAAGGCTATCGACTCTGTCCAGTATTCCACCATGTCCAGGTAAAATCGATCCACTGTCTTTGACACCTCTTTTTCGTTTCGCAAGACTTTCGAACAAATCGCCACAAATTGAAAATAGAACCGTCACCATTGACAGTAAAATGAACGCCGCGAAATCAAAAATCAGAGCCTCGTTGAAAAACCCGAAAACTGCTGCATAAATAGCCGTCCCTACCAGTGCACCCAAAGCCCCTTCGCGAGTCTTTCCTGGGCTAATAGTCGGTGCCAATTTGTTTTTCCCGAAAGCTCTGCCAGAAAAGTAGGCCGCACTATCGGCTATCCAGATCAAAAACAGAAAATAGACAACATGAATCGCCCCATTTTCAAGGCCATGAAGCTTGCTCAGCGCGTACCAGGCCGGAACGAGAACAATGAAACCGACAACAGTCAGCTGCTTTACCGAATAACTTCGCGCCATTAACTGTTCCGGAAAAGCAAAGAGCGAGATGCTAATGGCTAACCAGCCAAAACAGGCAACCCATAACAACAAATCCGCCAGGGCAGTTGGCGCTTGCATAAGTCCTAACAGCAGCAGCGCAATGGCCGCCGTGTAGATGAGCCGACTCCCCTGAGTTTTATAGCCCGCAAGATTCGACCATTCCCAGCTACCGCCGAGAATAATTGCCCCCCAGACCAAACTAAAAAGAGGGTTAGGGAGTTTAAAGATAGCTAATAGGACTAGCGGAATAAGC
>QNFJ01000264.1 GCA_003646305.1 Gammaproteobacteria bacterium
ACAATCCAATAGGCATACATCTTCGCCACCGCGTACGGAGAGCGCGGATAAAACGGTGTTTTCTCAGTTTGTGGAGTCTCTTGCACCTCACCAAACAGCTCAGAAGTAGAGGCTTGATAAAAACGTGTATTCTTTTCCAACCCTAAAATACGGATCGCTTCCAACATGCGCAATGTACCCATCGCATCGACATCCGCCGTGTATTCAGGCGACTCAAACGAAACAGCCACATGGCTTTGCGCCCCAAGGTTATACACCTCGTCTGGCTGCACTAGTTGCAAAATACGCGTTAGGTTAGATGTATCGGTTAAATCCCCATAATGCAAATGAAACATCGCATTATCAACATGTGGATCCTGGTATATATGGTCTACCCGTTCGGTGTTAAATGAAGACGCACGGCGTTTAATGCCGTGTACTTCATACCCTTTTTCAAGCAAAAGCTCGGCAAGATACGAGCCATCCTGGCCCGTTACGCCAGTGATTAATGCAACCTTGTTTGTCATCCGTCTCAACCCTGTCCTTAATAAACTTTATTAAAATCTGAACTAGCGAGAGAACTTATTAGCCAATCACACAAGCCCCTACTTGTTCCGTCCCGGATGGTTCCATAGCTCCAAGGAGTGATGGGTTATTCTCAGCCAGAGAGATATTAACCGAGATTGCTCAGGAGGCCAGCGATGCAAGTTAGGCTACACAGGAACGCGACCACCACCCCTCGAAGTCGTCGTGAGATTCAGCAATCAGAAAGAGTCTGTTGCGGTGCTGGCCAGACGCTACGGCGTCACCGAGCCGACGATCCGTACCTGGAAGAATCGAAAACTTTGTTGAAGACGTCTCCCCTACGGCTCACCGTTTACAGACCACACTGACGCCTGCCCAAGAACTGATCGTGGTCGAAATGCGCAAGCTGCTGCTGTTATCCCTTGACGACCTGTTGGTGGTGACCCGCGAGTTCATTAACCAGGATGTTTCCCGTTCTGGCCTGGATCGCTGCTTACGCCGTCACGGCGTATCACGATTGGCGGATCTTAAGCCTAAACCTGAAAAGGCCAGGTTCAAGACCTTTAAGGACTATGAGCCCGGTTATGTTCATGTCGATATTAAGTATCTGCCCCAGATGCCGGATCAGAACCATCGCTCTTACCTGTTTGTAGCCATTGATCGAGCAACCCGTTGGGTTTATGTGCAGATCAAGCAAAGTAAGTCGACGGCCAGCGCCAAAGCCTTTTTAAATCAGGTGATTAAACAGGCACCGTTTAATATCAAGACCCTACTCACCGATAACGTCAAGGTGAATTCGCGACAGCGAAGAGAAGGCGCCCTGGGGTACAAGGCCTTTACGGACCGGGTAACGGCGCGGGGCAGTAGAACCCCCACCGGAGACCATCTGTTTGATCAGCTCTGCGCTGCCCATGCGATTGACCATCGGTTAATCCCGATCCGCCGCCCCCAGACCAACGGCATGGTAGAAAGGTTTAACGGAAGAATCACGGAGGTATTGGCCACCACCCGGTTTAAAAGTGGTGAAAACCTGTCTGAAACGCTTAGGCTGTATGTTTATCTATACAACCAACAAATACCCCAGCAAGTACTAGGGCATCACCCACCGATTCACGCGCTCAAAGAGTGGCAAAATACTCACCTACATTTGTTTAATAAACAGGCTAAGAATCGGCCGGGATCTGACACATAAACGCCCAGGTTCAGAACACAATCGGGACAACCACTCTATTCCAATATTTTGCACCCAACGTGGCGCATATTTTTATTGCCCTCAATAAAACCAAAAGCAGCGCCCACACCCAACATCACGCAGTTTAATTTCTCTTTATTTTCTACCATCTAAATTTCCTGCTTGGGCACCCCTCCCCAAACAAAACATCTAGTTTAGCGGCATTAATCTCAGAAACGACAGCAGCACCTTCCAGGTCACTCAACGCAAAAAAAAACGGAGAATAAAAATAACGAATCTGGATATCAGGATACTGAGTAACAAGTTTAGACTTAACCAAACCAAGAAAAGCCTCCGAACTCCCCCATAAAAACCGATATTAAGAGATTTCTCACCACTCCTTTCACATAGCGTATTCATAATATTTTGCCCACGCGCCTGTGCAACATTCTTATCACCCAATAACTTTGGAGCAATCGACAACGGCTTACCATCAGGAATCACTATGTCAACACTATTCACCACATCAGTAAATGAACTTGAATCAAAAACCTCCATAAAAACACGCACGTTGGAGACACAAAAATAAGCCCATTTTTAAAAAAACTAAATTTAAAACCTGATAAACTGCTGACCCTAAGGCGGCCAAATCAATATCCATTCTAATAATTCTTATCATTTTTTCTTATGGCCTTCAGTTTTTAGCAGCTTTTCTAGAATCTATTGCCTGCTGATAAAGGTCTATCATCATTTGATAATTTTTCTCTGCCGTATATTTGGCAAAATATTCATTACGCGCATTAACCCCCCTTTGGCGACACGCTTCAGGGTGTACAATCATCCAACGCACTTTCTCAGCCAAATCGGTTGGATTACCCACCTCAAAATGCAGCCCTGTCACGCATTTTTCGTAATAAACCCATCTCGCATTAACAGCACACCAGGACATATTGCTCGGTAGTTATGCACATGAACCACTCCGGGTTATATGCAGCAGTGTGTTCGCTCATCCATTGCTTAGATTGCTTTAAATAAGCTAAATTTTGAAAAGCGATAACCTTAGAGTGAAAAAAATTAATTGAGTCATTTTGTTTAAACGCCAATGAAGCCTTATGTCTATTTTTCGATAAAACCTTTATTTCATAACCCAAGATACTGTCTTCACCATCTAGATGTTGGCATTGGTTATGAACAAATAGTATTCTCATACAATTACATATATCTTACAACCATATATTAGAACAAGAAAGTCTACTTAACAATTGGATTTCCTGTCATCTAATACCAATTAACCTCATAACTCATAACTCATAACTCATAACATAAATTAGGGTTCTTCCATCTACTGAAATACCCGCCCAAAAATAAAATATGTGTGATTCGCAACGACTTGATCTAAATGTGAACAGTGTTTGATGATATGTCGTCAATATCGCCTTCTCTCACTGTCAGGCCCTGGCGCTATTAGCGTACTTTAGCTGAATTGGGGCCACCCAGATTCCACACACTGCTGCGAAATGCCAATACCTCTGGATTATTATCGACTAAACAGGCTATTGCCAGGGGTTGATTTTCATTTCTCTCCCCCAGGCTGTTTAGGGGCACTATTCGGGTAATTCTTCTTTGGGCAGTATCGCTTGCCAGCTCAACTGCCATCCTTCACCGCCATCGGTTACC
>QNFJ01000265.1 GCA_003646305.1 Gammaproteobacteria bacterium
CACCATTCGCCCTCGCGGTGTGCGCATGATAAACCCCTGCTGGATTAAATAAGGCTCGATCACATCTTCAATGGTTCCGCGCTCTTCGCTGATAGCCGCAGCAATGCTATCAAGGCCGACAGGCCCACCATCAAACTTTTCAATCATACAAAGCAGCAGCTTGCGATCCATTGGATCAAAACCATTATGGTCAACACTCAACATTTCCAGCGCAGCTTTTGCAACATTGCAACTCACCACACCATCCGCCTTAACATCGGCATAATCACGAACACGGCGCAACAAACGGTTAGCAATACGCGGGGTTCCTCTGGCGCGACGTGCCACTTCGTGAGTGGCTTCATCATCTACCTGCATTCCCAGAATAGAGGCAGAACGTTTAACGATCTGTGCGAGTTCTTCCACCGAATAAAACTCAAGCCGCTGAACAATTCCAAAACGATCGCGTAATGGCGAGGTCAATAGCCCCGCACGCGTTGTTGCACCGATAAGGGTAAATGGGGGCAGATCCAGTTTAATCGAGCGGGCAGCCGGCCCTTCACCAATCATAATATCAATCTGGTAATCTTCCATCGCGGGGTAGAGCACCTCTTCGACGACTGGGCTTAAGCGGTGAATTTCATCGATAAACAATACATCGTGTGCTTCAAGATTGGTGAGTAATGCCGCAAGATCACCCGCTTTTTCCAGAACTGGGCCAGATGTTTGACGTAAGTTAACGTTCATTTCATTAGCGATAATATTCGCCAGCGTTGTTTTACCTAGCCCCGGTGGACCAAATATCAAAACATGATCAAGCGCCTCACCACGACCACTCGCCGCCTGAATAAAGATCTCCATCTGCTCACGAAGCGGCTTCTGGCCAATGTAATCAACTAATCTTTTCGGGCGAATTGCTCTATCGAGCGCCTCTTCTTCGATTTTCCCACCCGCACTGATCACACGATCTGACTCAATCATTTACCAACCTGTTGTAATGCCAGACGAATAATCGAGCCACTATTCAAACCTTCTGCATCAATCGCACGAACCATTTTAGTGGCTTCTTGCGGTTTATATCCCAGTGAAATCAAAGCACTAATGGCTTCTTGCACTTCGCCAACGCTATTCGACTGCCCTCCAGCAACCCCATTCGCGGCAACAATACCATCCAGTTTCGGCAACCGATCTCTTAATTCAACAATTAACCGCTCGGCTGTCTTCTTACCAATGCCGGGAACACGAACTAGAGGCCCTGTATCGTTATTTTCAACAGAAAAATGAAGCTCATCAACGGTCATCCCAGAAAGAATTGTTAGTGCCAGCTTTGCACCCACACCATTTACCTTAATCAAGGTTCTAAATAGCAGGCGGTCCGGCTCGGTTAGAAACCCAAATAGCAGATGAGCATCGTCACGAACCACCAAATGGGTAAACAGCATCAACGGCTCACCTAATTGCGGCAGATTAAAAAGAGTCGAGCTGGCCACCTCAACCTCATAGCCAACACCCTGCACATCAATCAGCAGAAAGGGGGCATCGCTTGCCCGCAAAGTACCGTTTAAAAACCCGATCATCGTCCTGAAAGCCTCCCATCAAGTCCCAGACGACTAGCTGTCTGCTGATGGTGGGCATGACATAACGCAACACCTAGCGCATCACCCGCATCTTCCTGCAACTGCCCATGCAGATTAAGTAATATTTTCACCATATGCTGTACCTGACCTTTATCCGCTGCCCCTTTACCCACAACAGCTTGCTTAACCTGTCGGGCCGAGTACTCAAATACCGGCATATCGGTTAAGGCGACAGCACAAATCGCAGCCCCGCGCGCGTGCCCCAACTTTAAGGCTGAATCAGCATTCTTACTCATAAAAACTTGCTCTATTGCAAATTCATCGGGACTGTATTCTTTTACGACTGTTTGAACACCCTGAAAAATCTCTTTAAGCCTCACAGGGAAATCTTTACTTTTGGTTCTTATGCAGCCACTCGCAATATAAATTGCTCTATCACGATCCGTCTCAATCACACCATATCCCGTAATACGGGAGCCGGGATCGATGCCAATAATGACTGGCATTTTAGCAGCTCAGCTTAAGAAAGCTGAGCAAGAATTTCCTCGCTAATATCGGCATTAGAGTGAACTTCCTGAACATCATCCAGCTCTTCCAGCATTTCTAATAACCCGATCATCTTCTCAGCATCCTTTGCATCAAGAGAGACGGAAGTACTGGCGACTTGAACCATTTCTGCAGATTCATGCTCAAAGCCAGCCTCTTTGAGGACATCACGAATGGTCATAAGCTCTTCTGGTGCCGTCTGTACGTCTATTGAACCGTCATCATTAGTGATGACATCATCGGCTCCTGCTTCCAGCGCTGCATCCATCAAGGCATCTTCATCAACGTCTTCTGCAAAACTGATTACACCGGTCTTTGTGAACAGATAAGAGACCGAACCATCCGTTCCGAGGTTTCCACCTCGTTTAGTAAAGGCGTGGCGTACTTCAGCAACCGTTCGGTTTTTATTATCGGTGAGACAATCGACCATCACCGCAACACCAGCAGGCCCATAGCCTTCGTAACGAGACTCTTCGTAATTCTCTCCACCCAGTTCACCGGTGCCTTTTTTAATCGCACGTGCAATCGTATCTTTGGTCATATTCTGACCCAACGCCTTGTCAACGGCCGCTCGTAAGCTTGGATTATTAGCCACATCGCCCCCGCCACCAGAGCGGGCTGCAACGGTAATTTCTCTAATTAACTTGGTGAAAATCTTACCCCGCTTGGCATCTTGGGCGCCTTTGCGGTGACGAATATTTGCCCATTTACTATGTCCAGCCATCTATTTGTCTCTAATCAGTTTTACATACGATACAGGAGAGGAAGTCTAGCATTCTCGAAGGGGCATATCGACACCAAAAGGCGCCTTGAATTTCATTAAATTTGGTCAATACTTAAAGCCAAACGACAAAGGGCCTGGAAATAACAATGAAACCTTCGATCACTCCGACAAATCGAGAGCACAAAATGGCTGACAATGATTTTATTGTCAGCAAAACAGACATCAAAGGGCGCATCACTTACGCCAATCGTATTTTTATGCAGATGGCACAATACTCCGAGGCCCAACTACTTAATGTTCAGCACAATATTATCCGTCATCCTGATATGCCTCGCGGGGTTTTCAGGTTTCTCTGGGACACCATTAAGCAAAATCAGGAGTTTTTTGGTTTTGTGAAGAATATGAGTGCAAATGGTGATTTTTACTGGGTTTTTGCCAATGTAACACCCGACTATGGGGCAAATGGACAGGTTAAAGGCTACTACTCGGTTCGTCGAAAACCTTCAGAAAATGCCATTAAGGCG
>QNFJ01000266.1 GCA_003646305.1 Gammaproteobacteria bacterium
CTTGAGAAACTTTCTAGCTGATAGCCTGTCGGTATTATCAATGGCCTCCATGAATTAAGTTTGATTGGTGGAGAGTCTGTTTAAAAAAATTTGTGGAGATATTTGTATTATGTGGGAAAAAATTGGTTCTATCCTTACCGTTCTATTTGTCCTGTTTATGACACTAGGGACCTATTTCTGGTTTGATGAGTTTGCAAACCTTATCGCCACTTTTTAGCGCCTTCAGTTTTTTTAATTAGCGGCCCTACTGAAATTGTTTTTTAAAATGGCCAATGAGAGGCACTTGAACTTTACGTGAACAGGCATCTTGTTGAAAATAAGAGACTAGAACAGCTTGCTCAGTATTTGGATAACATGCTGGAGAGATATGTTTAATTCAGACACCTTTCGAACGCGAGGTTTTTTAGTTCTAATTTTACTCATACCCGCGCTTTTTATCCTTGCATCCTGTTCAAGTAATCAAGGGAGTAGTATTACCGAGCAACAGGCCACTGTGGACATGGACTTACTGGAGACGCTCCCAGTCAAGGATATTTCCTATAACAACCAGGTCAGGCCTGTTTTAGAGCGGCGTTGTGTGGTGTGTCACGGTTGTTACGATGCCCCTTGTCAGTTAAAACTGTCCTCACCGGCTGGCATCCACCGTGGTGCAAGCAAAGAAACGGTATATGACGGCGCACGCTTTAAAGCAATGGCTCCGACACGCTTATATATTGATGCGAAATCAACGAAGGAGTGGCGTGAAAAGAACTTTCATAGCGTGCTCAATGAAAGTGACAATATTGGCCAAAACAACCTTGAGCAGTCTGTGATGTATCGAATGCTACGTCTCAAGCAATTACATCCACAGGCTCGAGTGGGTATGCTACCCGACACGATTGACTTATCTTTAGGTCGGGCTGAAAGCTGCCCGACGCTCGACACGTTTAATGAATATGCGGAAAAATATCCAAATCAGGGTATGCCGTTTGCGATGCCGAATTTAAGTGATAAAGAGTACCGGGTTTTGGTGCAGTGGATGGCACAGGGTGCACCGATAGACGATGTGAAGAAATCATCTGCGCGGGTCGAAGAGCAAATTAGACGTTGGGAAACTTTTCTTAATAACCCAGACAATAAACATCAACTGGTATCACGGTATCTATACGAACACCTTTTTATTGGGCATATGCACTTTAAAGGGAGTGATAACCGTGAATTTTACCGTCTGGTGCGCTCGACGACTCCGGCCGGACAATCGGTAGATGAAGTTGCAACTGTACGCCCCTACGATGATCCAGAGGTGGAATTTTATTATCGCCTACAGCTTTATCCTGGAGATATTGTTGCCAAGGCGCACCTTGTGTATGAATTATCTGATGCACGTTTAGATCGGTATCAAGAGCTATTTATTAAACCTGACTATGAAGTTGCCTCATTACCTTCATGGGAGCCTCTGGTGGCAGCTAATCCGTTTAAAGCGTTTAAAGATATCCCGCCTCGGTCACGTTATGAGTTTCTGCTCGATGATGCTCGCTATTTTATTGAAGGGTTCATCAAAGGGCCCGTTTGTCGAGGCATGATTGCGTTGAATGTTATTGAGGATCATTTCTGGGTGACCTTCCTTGATCCAGATAAAGATTCGATGATGAGCCAGCCGGAATTTCTTGAGGAAATGGCGGATTATTTGCAGGTACCTTCTGCGCAGGGTGGAAATATTAGTCTTTTTAGTGAGTGGACAGACTACCGCGAGCGCGAGGAAGTATACGCCACAGGGCGGTTTGAGTTATATATGTCAATGGGTCAGTACACGATAGATGATGCGCTGGGTCTTCTCTGGGGTGGCGGTGAGAATAACAACCCTAGTGCTGCGCTGACCATTTTTCGTCATTTTGACTCAGCATCGGTCAGCTATGGATTTGTTGGTGCCTACCCAGAGACCGCATGGGTCATTGACTATCCGTTACTCGAGCGCATTCATTATCTGCTTGTTGCCGGTTTTAACGTTTTTGATAATCTTAAACATCAGTTCAATACGCGTCTGTATATGGATTTCCTTCGCATAGAGGCCGAGGATATGTACCTTTCTTTTCTGCCGACGAGTCATCGTCAGGCTATTCGTGACGGCTGGTATGAAGGGATGCGTAAAGGAATGGACACAACGCTTAATGATACTAATCACTGGATGTCAAAAGATGTGGTGACAGGTTATCAAAGCAATGATCCGCAACGTGAACTTTTTCAGCACATGGAGCGGCGGTTTGCGCGAGTGATTAAGCGAGATGATGTTATAAATAGATGCGAAAAACCACCTTGCCATGCCAAAGGTGCCGATATAGATAAACACAGAGCAGATGCCGCTTTGCGAAAAATTACAACGATAACCGGGCTAAGGTTGGCTGCTTTTCCGGATGTGGCGGTTGTCCGAGTTTTGCGTGGTGGTGACCCCAGCGATGATTTTGCCTATAGCATCATCCGCAACAAAGCTTATAAAAATGTAACCTCTATATTTCAGAATGAAGAGGACTCTGAATATCGGGACTTCAGTCACGACTCAGTGACGGTAGTTGACTGGATAGAAGGCGCCTATCCAAACTTTTTCTTTACCGTTGATATTGATGATGTTGATGATTTTTCTGAACAATATTCACAACTTAAATCACGCAAAGATTATGAGTTGCTTGTCGCCATGTATGGGATCCGCCGTACCAATCAAAAATTCTGGGAAACTGCAGACTGGTTCCAGGATGAGTATCTTCGGGAAAAGCCAATCCAGGCTGGTTTGCTCGACTTAAACCGCTACCAAAATCGCTAAATAGTTTAAATTTTAAAATGTAGTACGCTTGAAGCACACCTTAAGAATTTAGAAGAGATTATTTTTGAATTTTCGCAAATAACTTGCTTTTATCAGCGATGAAAAGGGTGCTTCTAATTTTTCCATCAATATCTGTTAACAATAACATAGAACTTTACTAGGTTATTAAATAGGACTAAAATAGTCCCACTTAGTGAGTGATGGTTAATTTATATGTTACGCGTTAGTAAGCTAACCGATTATGCAACAGTTGTTTTAAGCTATATGGCCAGTCATGATGAGCCTCGGTTGCACACTACAGCTGAACTATCAGCTGCAACGGGTGTTGCGCAGCCGACGGTCAGTAAAATATTAAAACTACTAACAAGAGCGTCGGTGCTTAAATCTATTCAGGGCGCAAAAGGTGGTTACTCCTTGAGTAGCTCACCAGAAAAAACCACCGTTGCCAGTATTATTTCTGCAATAGAAGGGCCTGTTTCGATAACCGAATGTAGCTCAGAAACAGGTCATTGTGATCAGGAATCGAGCTGCTCAATCCGTTGGAA
>QNFJ01000267.1 GCA_003646305.1 Gammaproteobacteria bacterium
CGTTTTATCAAGATCAGCCGGTTCAAGCATGATCATCCCCATCATATGAACATCGGGGTCATCTGTTGATGCCAGCTTAATTCCCGCCTGCAGCTCTTCTACACTGTTAATTGGGCTCTCAGCATTGACTGCGATAATTGCCTCATCCGATTTTGAGGCCGGCTTTACAAGTGGCGAGAAACCCTTCTCCCGAACCAGCATTGCTGCGTCGTAAGGATTTGCAAAGATCAGGTCAACTTTCCCTTCCTCGATCGCTTTTCGTTGCGACTCAAAATCATTATAAAGTTCTAGATGGAAGCCTTCTCCCAGCTGCTTTTGTATCCAGGTATTAAAAATAAACCAGCCTGAAAGGTGATCTGGCGTAAAGTCGGGACTTACCGTGAAATTGTATGGCATTTCATAATCTCCGTAATCTGATAAGGCCGCTTAAAAAAGTGTTGGGTAGAGTGCGATACACTCTTCAACTTTCTTGCGAGAAGGTTTTCTGCGAACCGAGGTAAACCCAACCACCTCGCCACCACGCACATTGGGAATCGCCGTTGCTTTGACCCAGTAATAGCCGCCGTCTTTACGGAGGTTTTTAACATACCCTTGCCACTTCTCACCTCGGCCACTGGTATCCCACAAATCTTTAAAGGCGGCGGGTGGCATATCTGGGTGGCGTAAAATAGAATGAGGCGCACCGATCAACTCCTCTTCGGCATACCCGGACATATCTATAAAAGATTGATTTACATGGGTAATTAGCCCTTTTGTATCCGTTCTCGATACAATAAGACGGCCATCTGGGTAGGGCGACTCAATTTCTGAATAAAGTATCTTACGAGGCCCCCAATCATACAGTTCTAGTGTTACCTCTTGATATTCGCCCACAATATCTTCCGGTTTCATATCTTCCATATCGTCCCTCCTGCTCTAGTAATAAAACAATCTGCTTAGAGCAATTTTGCGATGTTTTCTGCAGCGCGTTTAACATCGAGAAAGATCAAACCTAGTTTGGCATTAGGCTTTGCCATCACGGTTAAAACAGCCTCATCACCCGCATAAGTCATCAAGACATAACCGTTATCACCCTTGATCAAAACCTGCTCCAATGTCCCTCTCTCAAGCTCTTGAGCTGTTCGATCACCCAGCGACAACATCGCTGCACTCATCGCACCAACCCGATCTTCATCCATAGCCTGCGGAAGCACTGCCGCCATCATCAAACCATCGGTAGAAATAACACCCGATGCCTCAATATCGGCCGATGTCCCATTCAAATCCGTTAAAACGGAAGTCAACATATCTGCTCTCATAATTCTCTACTCCTAACTTTTTAAAAACTCTCTGGAAAAATAATGGTTACAACTCAACTGAACTACTTGCATATCGTCTGCTCAATAGCCAAATAAGTTCGACAAATTCTGGACGATTTAAATAGGGAATGCCTTCCATCACCAAAACAAACCGTTGCTTACCGATATGTAATGGCCAGAAGCCAATCTTACTGTGACCCGCCGCATCGACAACCGACCAGGCGCTACTGCCTAAACCGAGGTTATTGACTAACAGGCCAGATCGCCGCGCGTGTAAACTAGCCAGTTCTGCGCTTAAGGCCGATAGCTCTTCTGCCACTTCATGCGGAAAGCCACTCGATGCCAGATAAAAACCCTGCTCATCACCTAATAAAGCCTTGCCACTACTCGACAGGCTCCCAAGTAATTCAGGCAACACCTCTTCGAGAGGGCTATCCAAAACAGCACGTGACGACTCCAGCCCTTCCACCCACGACAAAGACTGTAGATGTTTTAAAAGCTCAAGCGCCTCACCTTCACTTTCTGAACCCGATAACTCAGTGAGTGTCTCTAGCGTCAAAGGCGGGGTTAGCTGCTGACCGAGTAGATTTCTCAGCAGTGTTCTAGAAGCATTTCCTTCTGCTGCCGAGACCGCGCTATAAGCGCCTCCCGGTGTTGCGTGAAGAAATAATCCTTCGGTTAAAACTAATTCAGACATTTCATTCCTCCACCAATCCCGGATCAAGGGAATAAAGTAATGCTTGCACGAGTAGCGAGACATCTTCTGACTCTCGCGCATCGACCTCAAATAAAGGGGGATTTAAACCCATTCCTTTCAACTGTAGATGATAATCACTGATTGTCGGGCGAGGATTAATATCCATCTGTGTCACGCCCACCACCACAGCGGTCTTATCAATAAATTCAGAAAAAGAATCCAGAAAGAAACGTAAATCGACGAAAGGATCTGTACGCGTGTTATCGAGCAAGACAACCAGCCCAATACCGCCTGTTGTCAAGATATCCCACATAAAATCAAACCGTTCCTGCCCTGGTGTTCCATATAGGTGAATCGCCTCACCACCCTCGAGACGCATCACGCCATAGTCCATTGCGACCGTTGTCGCTTTCTTTCGGTTACGTGTCATATCACTTGCTGACTCATCTGTCGTAACCGGTTCGTCATCACTGATTGAGGTGATCGCCGTTGTCTTCCCTGCGCCAACTGGGCCGGTAAAAATAATCTTGTAGTTACTCATCTCGTCTACTTACCCAATTTTAAGCGGTCTAGGATTTTGCCAAACAGCCCTCGTTGTTTCGGCTTTTGAACAGGTTGAGGCGCAACAATCACGTCAGCCTGACGCTTAACTTGACCTGCAATCCCAAGCGCCCTTGCTGCGCTATAAAAAGCAAAAACATATTGTTGAGGTACATTAAGCACTCTAGCTATTTCCAACATTGGCCTTGGCCCATCCATCATCAATGCAGAAATTCTCATCGCATGAGGAAAAAGCATTAAACGGGTCATATTTGGCCAATGACGTAAATAAACGGGTCGCGCCAGATCAATGCCCAGCGGCACCCTTCCCTGGGAAGTCCATAACGACACTTTCCACAAAAAAGAATCGATATTTTGAAACTTATGACTATCGCCAGCACCAATTCCCCCTGTACCACTCACCACCGATACAGTCATCCCCGATCCCTTACCATCCACTGCGGGATCAACATCATTCAGGACACGTAACGGTACCCTGCACGCTGCCTGTAGTTGTTTGTCCTCTGCGTCCAGCCAAACTTCATTCGTCCTGGGAAAAATAATCAGTGGTTTCCAGCTGCCATCCAGTTGCAGTATCTGATTCTTATTCAATGCAACTTTGCAGGCTGACTGGAAATAACCCTGGAGATAATTTTTGGGGTCATAGTGCGCTTCATTAACCTGCTCTTTGTCGTCCAGATCAATATTTTTCAACGCACCTATAAATGAAATAAAGCTTTTCTCATCCAGCTGCATTGCCGAATGGTGAGCAGAGTTTGAGCTACTTTTGCGAAC
>QNFJ01000268.1 GCA_003646305.1 Gammaproteobacteria bacterium
AACGCCTGATTCCTCACGTTTCTGGCCGGCTGACCAGTATCAGGTTGGGGTTAGCCCGCCTAGTTTTGATAAGCAGTTTGTCCGTGATTATCTGGAAACACTTGATTGGGATAAAACCCCTCCGGGCCCCAGATTGCCCGAAGAAGTTGCCAGGCAAAGTGCGGCTAAATACCGTGAAGCGCAAGAAAAGTTGCTGGCCTGTTGATTTAAGCGTGCTTTAGGCTAGGTTATTATGAACACGGGCGTGTAAAGTTTGCCTCCCTCTGATGGGGAGGCCATTAAAGCAGTGTGATAATAGGATTTAATGCGGCTGGTTACTTTATAGTTGCTTGGCATAAAAATAAAGGGGCATTCATGTTGGATTTCCAAGTTGAGTCTTGGATGGCTGTAGCTCCAGGGCTCGAGAGTCATGGTGATTGGTGCAATTGGCTGCAGAACCCGCAGGTTGTTCAAGGGGATTTGGGTAGCGCCTCATTAAAGCAGATTTCACCTATGTTGCGCCGCCGTTTTGGTGTGCTAGGAAAGTGTGCTGTAGGTGCGGCATTACCTCTTGTGAATGAGGGCGAAAATATTCCCAGCATTTTTGCGTCTAGACACGGGGATACGCCCTTGACCCTTTCTCTCTTGGAAGGGATTGGGCGAAATGAACCGATGTCACCAACGGGGTTTAGCTTGGCTGTGCATAATGCGGTGAGCGGGCTTTTTTCAATAGCACGTAAAGACGTCAGTGGTGTGACTGCAGTAGCGGCAGTAGAGGGCCTTATTTTGCAGACGTTGCTAGAGGCATCAGGGCAACTGCTCACTTCCGGTCGAGTCCTTTGCGTTGTCTACGATGTTCCTCTGCCTGCTCTATATCATGGTTATTGTGAAGGAGTTGCTCGGTTTCCCTATGCGATTGCATTCATTTTGAGTCACAAAAAAGGGAAGCGATATAGGCTTATGCAGGATAAGATAAGTAGAAAGAAGCTGGCCATAAGTGAAAGCGGGTTTAGTCACCTTGATCCTGAAGCGATGGGTTTTCTTGAGATTCTTACAGGGCTCTCTACAGAGATGAGGTTTGAACTGAATGGACGTTCATGGCGGCTAAGAAGAGTTTGCTCTTGATGTTGCTAGCACGCTTAAATCATGGTTGGCGCTGGATTGCAACGGCAATTTGTTTTTTTGTGTTTGGTTTGGGAGGAGTGTTACTGCCACTTCTTGTTGTACCACTCTTGGCCATTTTACCTGGGGATAAGCGACGCCATGAGCAGCGTGGTCAGCGTATGATTCACTATTCTTTTCGGGCATATATATGGATGATGAGAGCTTTGGGAGTTTTAACTTATGAAATTACCGGGCGAGAGAAATTGCGAGGTGCTAAGTTGATTTTAGCCAATCACCCTTCTTTAATCGATGTTATTTTCCTGATTTCTATGGTGCCAAGTGCGAACTGTATTGTAAAAGGAAAATTAGTGAGCAACCTGTTTACGAGAGGCCCGATTAGGGCAGCGGGGTATATTGTTAACGATGATGGGGCCTTTGATGTTATTACGGCTGCTACAGCGGCGTTTACGAACGGGAATACACTAATTATTTTTCCAGAAGGTACCCGAACAACACCGCACCAGGCTATTGAATTAAAAAGAGGGGCTGCAAATTTGGCTATTCGGGCGAGCGCAGATATCACGCCAGTTTTGATTGAGTGCAGCCCCTCAACTCTAACGAAAGGTGACCGTTGGTATCATGTTCCTGATAAACGCGTGCACTTTCGGATACAGGTCCAAGACTGTTTGAAGATTAATCCCTATAAAAAGGGTATTAAAGCACCGAAAGGTGCGCGTATGCTAACGCGAGACCTAACTGACTATTTTAACAAGGAGCTTAAACCGTATGAGTAGTTTACATTTGGAGTTAAAACAGATGATTATCGATACGTTGGATTTAGAAGATATCGCTGCGGAAGAAATCATTAACGATGAGCCCTTGTTTGTTGAAGGTCTTTGTTTAGACTCCATCGATGCGCTGGAAATAGGTCTTGCGCTACAGAAGCGATATGGCATCAAACTTAAGGCAGATTCAGAAGAGACCCGCCAGCATTTTGCTAGCATAAATAGCTTGGCCTTATTGATCGAATCTCAAGGCTCAAGGTGAGAGAGGTGCGCATGTACAGCCAAGAAGAAATTTATCATAAGATAGTCTCTATTTTGGAGGAAATGTTTGAAGTTGACCCGCAGCAAGTAACACCAGATGCACACCTTTATGAGGACTTAGACATCGACAGTATTGATGCCGTAGATTTGATTGTTGAGCTGAAGAAAATGACGGGTAAGAAAATTCAGCCGGATGATTTTAAGGCGGTAAGAACAGTGCAAGATGTCGTTGTCGAAGTGCATAAATTACTTAGCAAGGATTAATGAGGCGTACCTTAAAGGTGGTTATTCTTGCTCTCTCCATTTGCTATCCATTTATGGTCTATTGGGGGCTGCAGCATTTTGATACCTTGGTGCTATTGTTGTTGCTTTTGGCTCTTTTGTTGGCACGATGGGCCCTGGGAGAGCGCGTGCCTGAGAAAAGGATAGTTATTGCAACACTGGTTGGTGTGGTGGCTATCGCGTTAATCTGGGGGCAGCAGTTAGGGTTGAAGTTTTATCCTGTTATTATCAATTTTTGTCTCTTAACTGTTTTTCTCGGTAGCCTGTTCTCTCCACCGACGATTGTTGAGCAGCTGGCTCGAATACGAGAGCCAGATTTGCCCCCTGATGCAATCTCTTATATACGCAAGGTCACATGGATGTGGAGTGTTTTTTTCCTGTTAAATGGTTCTATCGCTGCGGTGACAGCGGTGTGGGGCTCCGATGAAGCATGGATGTTATACAATGGGTTTATTGCCTATTTGTTGGTTGGAGGCTTGGCTGGTGGTGAGTGGCTAGTCCGCCAATGGGTAAAGCGGTGTTAGGGTGAGTAGGTTGGTGTCACTGTCTATTCGGCTGGTTGACCGGCCGGTGGATGTTGTCGCCGCACAAAGAGGTGAGCTAACCTCAGCGGAGGCGTTTCTTTCTAAAGTTCAAAGCTGGTTTGATACGCTGCAAACTCATCATGGTGAACGCTGGGCTGTTTACCATAACGACACGTTGGAATTTACAGCTATTTTGTTTGCGCTATGGCAACTGGGCAGGACTGCATGTGTCCCGGGGGACTCTTGTTTAGGGACAGTGCAGCAATTGATGCCTCATGTTGATGGGTTTATCGGAGAATTCCCCATAAATGAGGCGATCTCAACTTATAAAGAGAAGAATGAACCGGTTGTGGGGAGTTGGCGGGTATTACCGACAGATCTTG
>QNFJ01000269.1 GCA_003646305.1 Gammaproteobacteria bacterium
GTAAATAAAGATGCCATTTATACCGCATACCGAAAATGATGTGAAAAAGATGCTCTCCACCATTGGTGTGGAGACAATTGAAGAGCTGTTCGATGAGATCCCTAAGAACCTCCGCTGTGGTGATCTGGAGAGTATTCCTGAGGGAATGAACGAGATGGAAGTTAGTCAGTTTATGTCGCTTCGGGCCAGCCTGGATGGCCAGCCACTTTGTTTTGTAGGAGCCGGGGCTTATGAACATCATATTCCGGCTGCGGTTTGGGAAATTGCCACCCGTGGTGAGTTCTATAGTGCCTATACGCCCTATCAGGCCGAGGCCAGTCAGGGAACATTGCAGTTGCTCTATGAGTTTCAGACGATGATGACCCGCTTGCTAGCGATGGATGTCTCCAATGCTTCATTGTATGACGGTGCATCGGCATTGGCTGAAGCGGTCTTGATGGTGGTTCGTGCAAACCGTAAGTCAAAATCACGTTGTATTTTAATTCCTCGCTCGTTAAGTCCCGTTTATCGTCAAGTCGTTGAAACTGTTGTTAAGAATCAGAAGGTCGAGCTTGTAGAGCTGCCTTTTGATCCAGAAACCGGTTTGACCGACCTAACCTCTTTAGAGGCATGGGTGGGTGAGGATGTGGCGGCACTGGTGATTCCTCAAGCGAACTTCTTTGGTCTGTTAGAGGATGTTGATGCGTTGAGTGATTGGGCGGTTCAAAATGGTGCGCTCTCTATCGCGGTCGTTAATCCTGTTTCACTAGGTTTGCTCACACCTCCGGGAGAATGGGGCGAGTCGGGTGTTGATATTGCTTGTGGTGAAGGACAGCCATTGGGTGCGCCGCTCGCTTCTGGTGGCCCTTATTTTGGCTTTATGTGTTGCCGTCAGAAGCATGTTCGGCAGATGCCGGGGCGGATTATTGGCGCAACGGTCGATCTGGAAGGAAAACGAGGTTATACCTTAACGTTGCAGGCGCGTGAGCAGCATATCCGCCGCTCTAAAGCGACCTCTAATATCTGTACTAATCAGGGTTTGCTGGTGACGGCGGCGACAATCTTTATGTCACTGCTGGGGCCAGAGGGTTTGCGGCGTGTGGCCATAAGCTGTCATCGTAATCTTAACCGTCTGGTTGAAAAACTATCCGCACTGGATGGTGTTGAAAAACTATTTGATCATCCAGCCTTTCACGAGTCGGTGCTGCGTCTGGATAGGCCGGTTGTAGAGGTGCTAGAGGCACTTGCTGATCGTAATATTCTTGGTGGTTATGATCTGAGCCAGGATTACCCTGAGCTGGGAAATGCATTGCTGGTCTGTGCAACAGAAACCCGCAATGAAAATGATTTTAACTACTATGCGACACAATTAGAGGATATTCTTCAAAATGGCTAATGTACAACTACAAGGACAACCAGTTGCGTTGTTGGGTGACTTTCCAGAGTTAGGCAGTCAGGCTGTGGACTTTCTTCTGGTCAATAAAAAGCTGAAAGATGTTTCGTTGCAGAATTTTTCTGGCAAGAAGAAACTGATCTACAGTGTGCCGAGTCTTGATACACCCGTTTGCGCCTCAAGTAGTCGTAAATTGAATGAATTGGCAGCTAACTTTCCTGATCTTGCTGTTTTAGTCGTTTCGGCCGACCTACCTTTTGCGATGAGCCGTTTTTGTGGCTCAGAAAAGCTGAAAAACTTGGTGCCACTCTCAACGATGCGCTCAGACAGTTTTGCTTCAGATTACGGATTGTTGATTGCAGAAGGGCCGCTGGGCGGGTTATTGGCGCGAGCACTGCTGGTTTTAGACGAAAAGAACAAAGTGATTTTTGCCCGACTAAGTGATGATATCGCACATGAGCCCGATTTTGATGCGGCATTGGCTGCGCTTGAGGATTGATTGATGTTAATTTTTGAACATTCACATAAAGGCCGCCAGTCGACTGCACAAATGCCTCATGCCGGCGATGATTCGACTGATCTGCCCGAGAAATTCTTACGCAAAAAGCCAGCAGGGTTGCCCGAAGTTTCTGAAATGGATGTGGTGCGCCACTACACGCGCCTGTCGCAGAAAAACTTCTCGATTGATACCGAGTTCTATCCGCTTGGCTCTTGCACCATGAAGTACAACCCACGGGTTTGTAACACCTTGGCAAAACTGCCGGGTTTTATGGGGCGTCACCCACACGGTGTTGCTTCGCACGGACAGGGCTTTCTTTCCTGCATGTACGGTCTTCAGGAGATGCTGAAAGAGATCACCGGCATGAAGGCGGTCTCGTTAACGCCAGCTGCGGGTGCGCAGGGTGAGTTTGCCGGTGTAGCGATGATTCGCGCCTATCATGAATCACGGGCCGACGATGCCCGTCAGGAAATTCTGGTTCCCGATGCAGCGCACGGTACAAACCCTGCATCTGCGGTGATGTGTGGCTATAAAGTACGTGAAATCCCAACCGGTACGGATGGCGACGTGGATGTGGCGGCTCTTAAAGAGGTTGTTGGGCCGCAAACAGCCGGAATTATGCTGACAAATCCGTCAACTGTGGGGGTATTTGAGCGTAACATCGAAGAAATTGCGAAGATTATGCACGATGCGGGCGGACTGCTTTATTACGATGGAGCCAACCTAAATGCGATTCTCGGTAAAGTAAGGCCGGGAGATATGGGCTTTGATGTGATCCATATGAATCTACATAAAACCTTCTCAACACCACACGGTGGCGGTGGTCCCGGTGCAGGCCCAGTGGGTGTCAGTGAGCGTTTAATGCCCTTTTTGCCGATTCCTATGGTGGGTAAAGATGAAGATAGTTATCGCTGGTTAACAGAGAAAGATTGCCCACAAAGCATCGGTCGTCTTTCTGCGTTTGCCGGTAATGCAGGCGTGCTACTGCGCGCCTACATCTATGCTTTGATGCTGGGGCGTGACGGGTTGCATCGTGTTGCTGACTTTTCTGCACTCAATGCAAACTATATGCTCAAGCGATTTATGGATGCCGGTTTTGATGCGGCCTACCCAGAGCGGCGGGCGACACATGAATTTATTATCACCATGAAGCGCCAGGCAAAAGAGCAGGGGGCAACAGCGATGGATTTTGCCAAGCGACTGCTCGATTATGGTTTTCATGCGCCGACCACCTATTTTCCGTTGTTGATTCCAGAGTGCCTGTTGATTGAGCCGACTGAAACCGAAAGTGTGGAGACGCTTGACGCTTTTATTGAGGTGATGATTAAGATTCAAGCTGAAGCGGAAGAGAATGTGGAAACCTTAAAAAAGGCACCATACAGTCTGCCGGTTCGTCGCCTTGATGATGTGAAGGCGGCTAGAGAGTTAGATCTGGCGTGGAAAGA
>QNFJ01000270.1 GCA_003646305.1 Gammaproteobacteria bacterium
CCGTGGGAGTTGAGCTTCCGGGCTACAAAATTATCGCTAGCGAGGGGGTTGTTCTAACGGTGGAAGTTGGAAAAGAGCAGGGGTTTAATCAGCTTTTTGCCTGTTTCGGAGAGCAGAATATTGAGGTGATCAGTATGCGTAACGAATCAAATCGCCTGGAGCAGCTTTTTATCGATCTTGTGATGGATGAGTCGCCAGACCAGCAGGAGGGCATTCAATGAATACTCCCCTTTTAGGTCGTTATTCGGTTGCGTTTCAGACAATTGTCTACAAGGAAGTCAGGCGGTTTACACGAATCTGGATGCAAACACTGTTGCCCCCGATGATTACAACATCACTCTATTTCCTGATTTTTGGGACATTGATCGGGGCGCGCGTGGGAGAAGTAGAGGGGCAGCCGTTTATTGACTATATTCTGCCGGGCATCATTTTGATGGGTGTCATTAGTAACTCTTATGGAAATGTTGTCTCATCATTCTATGGGACAAAATTTCAGCGTAATATCGAAGAGTTATTGATTGCGCCAGTACCTAACTGGGTGATTCTTGCCGGTTATGTTTGTGGTGGCGTGATGCGAGGGTTGCTGGTCGGCCTGCTAGTTTCGCTGATTGCTAACTTTTTTACCACCGTTCAGGTGGAACACTGGCTTGTCACGTTAACGGTTTTTGTTTTAACTGCGGTACTATTTTCGCTGGCTGGATTTATTAATGCAGTCTATGCAGAAAGTTTCGATGATATTTCGATTATTCCAACATTTGTGCTGACACCGATGATTTACCTGGGAGGTGTTTTTTACTCTATCGATATGTTGCCTTCTATCTGGCAGACTATTTCTTTGGGGAATCCGATCCTTTACATGGTTAGTGCATTTCGTTATGGAATGCTGGGTGTATCGGATGTTAATCTGCTCGTTTCATTTGCTATCATAGTCGGCTTTATCATCGTATTGAGTGGTTTTGCAATTCATTTGTTGAATAAAGGGGTTGGGATAAAAGCCTGATGACTTATTTCAGCGGTTATTTTTTGCAGACATCAGAATAATTTTAAGGGGTTTTAAGTGGTTTCACTGAAGAATGCAGGTGTTGCGGTTGGTGCAGCATTGACAGGGTACGTAATTTTGTTTTTTTTAGCACCGGACAGCGCATTAGTCTTTGCGGGCGGTCTTTTGTTAGGTGGTTTGATTAACCAACCCCTTTCTAAAGCTAAGCGACTTCCAACTGTTGGTGATACTGGGGAGATGACAACGTTATTTATAGGAAATGTTGCCTATAAAGCAGGAGAGCCTGAGATTCGGTCGCTCTTCTCAAAATATGGGGAGGTGCTGGCTGTTCGGCTGGTTATCGATAAACGATCTGGTCGTCCACGTGGGTATGGTTTTGTGGAAATGGCTGCATCAGGCGCTGAAAAGGCAATAAAAGAGCTAAATGACACCGATTTTGCAGGTCGTATGCTAAAGGTGAATGTTGCAAATGAGCGGAAACCGCGTAGCTAAAGAGCCCGTTTTTCTACCCCTAAGCTGGCGAGCTGTTTTCGCCAGCTTAGGGCTTCTGCTTCTGATCGAGGGGTGCGCAGTCAACCCTGTTACAGGAAGCAATGAACTGACTTTTGTTTCTGAAGCGGAAGAGATTCAGATTGGCCGAAAAAACTATCTTCCCGCACAGCAGTCTCAAGGTGGGCAATATCGGGTTGATCAAGATTTAACCGCCTATGTAAGTGCTGTTGGGTGGCAGCTGGCAAGGGTTAGTGATCGGCCCAACCTTCCTTATGAATTTGTTATCCTCAACAGTTCTGTACCCAATGCCTGGGCGATGCCCGGCGGAAAGATTGTTATCAACCGAGGGCTGCTTCTTGAACTTGATAATGAAGCTGAACTGGCCGCAGTTATTGCCCATGAAATCGTCCACGCAGCAGCCAGGCACGGTGCAAAAGGGATAGAGCGAGGCTTGCTTCTGCAGGCAGGCGTCGCGGGCATTGGCATAGCCGTGCCCAATAGTTCAGTGGTTGGGTTGCTAAGCAATACCGGTGCTCAGTTGATTAATCAACAATATGGACGCGGGCAGGAGCTGGAATCAGATTATTATGGAATGCTTTATATGTCGCGAGCAGGCTACGACACCAGTGCGGCCATATCCTTGCAGGAGAAGTTTGTAAAGCTCAGTAAAGGCAGGAAACAGAGCTGGCTGGAAGGGATGTTTGCGAGCCACCCTCCTTCTGAGGAAAGGGTGCAGGCAAACCGGGAAAGAACTAAACAATTTCCGATTGGCGGAAAGATTGGGCGAGATGAATACCAGCGAGCGACAAGTCGTATTCGAAAGTCCAAAGAGGCTTACAAATCCTATGACAAGGGGCAGGAAGCCCTTAAAGAGAAGAGGTTCTCAGCGGCCAGCAAGTTTGCTAATAGAGCAATCGCCATTGAGCCAGATGAGGCGCTTTTTAGCGCATTAAAAGGCGATATCCTCGCGGCTCAAAATAAAAACCGAGCGGCACTCGATCAGTATAAAAAAGCAATTCAGCAAAATAGCCACTTTTTTGCCTTCTATCTTCAGCAGGGTACTGCTCAATATGCGCTGGGTTTGCAGCAACAGGCAAGAGGAAGTCTTGAAAAAAGTAACAGTCTGCTGCCAACCCCGCCGGCCCACTATTTTCTTGGCGAATTAGACCTTAAAGAGGGGAAGAGGGATTCGGCGGTTAAGCATTATAGAGCGGCATCGGTTTCAAAGTCGGAAATGGGAAGCAAAGCAGCCAAACAGCTTGCGCGGCTTGAACTTCCGGATGAACCAGGAAGATATATTGCCAGCAGAGCTGGCTGGGATTCTGCTGGCAGGGTAATTGTTCAGTTTCAAAATCGCTCGCAGGTGAAAGTGCAAGTTACCAGCGTGCTTGTTCAATTAACACGAAATGGTCGGGTGCTGGGTGAGGAAACACTGCCACTAAATATAGTGCTTAGCGCAGGAAAAACAGGGCGGTTGGTTACAGGATTAGAGGTTAAGCAAGGCGAGAGTGAGCGGTTAGTGAGCCGGGTCGTAGCTGCGAAAGTTCTCTGACCGTTGAGCCTTATTGAACAATCAGCGCAGCTGGGTGGCGCACCAAAATGGAATAGTGGTCTTTCTGCCGAGATGGCCAGCCCCGTACCTCTAACTGTTTCCCAATATATTCTTTAAGTGCGGGGAATAGTGACAGGTTTTTAGTGGGAATACGCAGGTCAACGGAGTCGGAGAAGATGAGTCGATCAAATTTTCGTCCCTTTTTGAGAGATCTGGCGATTCCAGTAAAACGCCCCCATCCA
>QNFJ01000271.1 GCA_003646305.1 Gammaproteobacteria bacterium
CATGTTTTGCTTGAATGCCTTTTGTACTACTAGAGGTATAGAATTTTTCTAAGCCTTTGTGTTTGAAGGACTTGATCATTGGAGTAGTGTAGCATGTTGCGCAACAGCGTCAAGCCGCATAACGCCTTGCTCAGGGGCAGACGAAAGTGGGGGTTATTTGTGCCACAATGGAGCGTAGCGAAATGGCACAAATAAACACCGCTTTTGGCTGTCCGCTGGAGCTATTTGTTAGCACTTTTTTGATGCGCAACATATTCATCAAGTAATTGACGGATCATTCTTTGATACTGCATGTGATTTTTTTCTGCAGCAGACTTGAAATACTCAACACTTTCCGTGCTTAGGGAAATCGTAATTTTGGTATTTTCATTTTTTAATTTGAGCTGACTCGGTGTCGGTAAAAAATCAGCTACAAGCTTAATTTCGCCAATCGGTTCATCAGTGTACTGGATTTTCTTGCTCATAAATCTTCTTCCCCTTTCTCCAATAGCCAGCACCAAATATACGAATGCGGCTGTTTCTGTATGTAAAACGTACAGTGAGAATGCCTGTTTGATCTTTATTTAGACCGAAGCAGAAATAGCGATTTTCATCTTGGCTATGAGCCACATCCTCAGCAATGACGCGGTTTTTATCAAGAAAGGCATGTTGAGCTTCACTAAATGAAATCCCGTGATTTTCTTGATTGTAGAGGTTTTTGGCCTCATCCCATTCAAAGTTACTGTCTGTCATGAGGCAAGAATAGCGCAAGTATGGCTAATTAGCCATACATAAATAGATGTACGAGGTGCTAACGCCTCGCATCACCGGTAAAATAAAGTTGCAAAGCGAGCGCAACTTTATTTTGTCCGAGTGCATGCGTTTGTTGAACGAAGCCGCTATCGCGGAGAAAAGCGACTTCGTTTTAAATTTAAGTGCAACCTCATTACCCACCATTCATCATAACGAGTAAATTGTAATCTCTTAAAACAACACGAGGTTGCATCTCAATGGGAACATCAAACAAGGCTCAATTCAACCATTACTATTCATTGCATTGTAAGCATCTCAAACTGAAAGGTTTACAACCCAAAACCATTGATGCTTATAGCCGAGCCATTCGTCGTATTGGAGAATACTTTAATTTCCAGATGGATAACCTGAGTCAGGATCAGTTGCTTGATTATTTTCATTCACTCATCGAGCGTTTGTCTTGGAGCGCCGTCAAACTGGATCTGTATGGGCTGAAGTTTTTCTATACTCATGTGCTTAAGAAGCCTTGGACCGCCGTTGAGCTGATCAAGCCACCCAAGGCTGTGCGTATTCCTGATATCGTGACGGTAGAGGAAGCTCAGCGGTTATTTATGGCCACCAACAGGCTAAGTTACCGTGTGTTTTTCTTTACACTTTACAGTATGGGCTTGAGATTAAGTGAAGGGCTAGCCCTTGAGGTTGGTGATATTGATCCAGTCCGTATGCGGGTGCATATTCGCGATGCTAAAGGCAATAAGGATCGCCTGGTTCCTCTGCCTGAAAACACCCTTAAGGTGTTACGCCAGTTCTGGTGTATTCATAAGCACCCTAAATTTTTGTTCCCCAGTCGTAAGCGTGGGTTAAAAGGTGCTCACCTGGCTAAAATAGCAACGGATCGTGGTGGCGTACAGGTGGCAATGACGACGATTGTCCGTCATTTGAAGTTAAAAAAAAGATGACGTGCATGGATGCACTAATGCCGTGATGGCAGGAAGCCATTGAACGGCCTCTTGTCACTCTCTCCGGCATAGCTATGCAACCCACCTGCTAGAGGCGGGTGTTGATATTATCGAACTACAAAAAATACTGGGACATGTCAGCATACTGACAACCGTTAAATACACCCATCTAACCACGCTTACCGAGCGGGGTGCCGTGACTCAGATCAATCATCTGATGGATGGTATAACTCTTCAATGGGGGGTGGTTAAATGATCCGTCTATCCTCTGTTATTGAGCAGTTTGAAACTAATTTCTTAGCTCAATATGGTTCAACATTACTCCCTTCTCAACGCAAGGCATTATCCGCTATAAAGCAGTGCCGCTCATCACATAGCCCGTTAATGAAGGTCAGTTGCTCCGACTGTGATCATCTCTCTTATGTTCCGCACTCTTGCGGACACCGCAGCTGTCCTCATTGCCAAAGTCACGAGAGCCAGCAATGGATAGAGCGGCAATGCCAGAAACAACTGCCTGTTAATTATTTCATGATCACGTTTACCTTGCCTAAAGAGCTCAGACCATTGTTTTGGTCGAGTCAACGGCTGCTTTACCAACAGTTATTTCAGTGCGCATGGGAGACACTCAAGAGCTTTAGCCATAATGATAAGCAGCTAAAAGGCATGCCCGGTATGGTGGCTGTTTTACACACGCACTCCAGACGACTCGATTTTCATCCTCATTTACATACCATCATGCCGGCGGGGGCAATGGATAAAGTGCGGGGGCTGTGGCGTAAAAAGGAAGGGGCTTACCTGTTCAATCACAAAGCCTTAGCCAAGGTGTTCCGAGCTAAAATGCTGGCGGCGATCAAACAGGCCCGCCTGACAATGCCAGCGAACTACCCTGAAAAATGGGTGGTGGACTGCAAGCAAGTGGGGTCTGGCGAGAAGGCTTTTGTTTATCTTGGGCGCTATTTATATAAAGGTGTCATTCAGGAAAAAGATATTATTAATTGCGCCAATGGCAACGTCACCTTTCGTTACAAAGAGAGTAAAACCCAGCGCTATAAAACTAGAACATTACCGGGTGCTGATTTTATCCAGCTCATCTTGCAGCATGTACTGCCCAGACGGTTCCGGCGGGCAAGAGATTACGGCCTGCTGCACCCCAACAGCAAAACCTTAATCAGGCGACTTCATTATTTGCTGAAGTTCAACATCAATCAGTGGGTAAAAAAAGGCAAACCGCGCCCAGTCATCACTTGCTCATGCTGTGGTGGTGTCATGAATATTACCCAGACACGATTAGAGCGAATCGGCCACTCTACCCAAGCTCACAATCCATAGCAGGAGCGATTCACTGATTATGTAATGCTTCCCCATCCCAAAGCTAAATAAGCAGCAAATAATCGGCTGAGGTAAACGAATGGCTAAAATAAGGTCGAATCACAAATAAAAGAGCCCAAAAAGACGAGTGAGAGAATGAAGTGGCTCATTTACTTTTTTAATCGATAACATTATGGATTAATCGCCAGAATCCACCAACCCTATCAAAAGCTATCTTCATAGCCATGCCATCGAGGCAAAACAGACGC
>QNFJ01000272.1 GCA_003646305.1 Gammaproteobacteria bacterium
GCAAAATTTCAGCGCAAATTTGAGTTTGAAGCAGATGATTATGCTGCCGAAAAAACCAATTCAGAACACCTGATTACCGCGCTCGTTAAACTTTACAGGGATAACGCCAGCACACTGACGCCTGACACAACCTATTCAAACTTTTATTACAGCCACCCACCCGCAAGCGTCCGTATTGCTCACCTTTCGGGAAAATAGTTAGTTAATGTCACACCAGGGACTTGTTATCTCGAACCTTGGCAAAGCCCTTGCCGTTGAAATTAGAGATGAAACAACCGGCAATGAAAAAATAATTCTCTGTAAAACTCGACGAAAACTGGGTGTTTCCGTCGTAGGAGATCAGGTTGCATACAAACCGGATGGCGAAGATGAAGGCGTGGTTACACAGATACTCCCTCGCGCAAATCTTCTAAGCCGGCCCGCAAAAAGTGGTCGTACACGGCCTGTTGCGGCCAATATTGACCAACTTGCCGTACTGATCACCGTCAGTCCCAGCTGTGATTTTTTGCTACTCGACCAGTTTCTGGTGGTTTGTGAACATAGCCATTTCAATCCTCTACTGATTTTTAATAAAACAGATCTCCTGGCCGATGCTGAATCCGAGCAACTTCAGCAATCGCTGATGCCTTATCGGAAAATGGGTTATTTGTTTAATTTCATCAGTGCAAAAACAGGTCGGGGCATTGCTGATCTCAATAAAAAGCTGATCAATAAAAGGAGTCTCTTGGTCGGTCAGTCTGGTGTAGGAAAATCATCGCTGACCAACGCCTTACTTCCTGAAAAAGCACTCCGGGTTAACGCCGTTTCGGCCAGTAGTGGGCTGGGTCGCCACACCACAACCGCCGCCACGCTCTTTCATCTACCTGAAGGAGGCGACCTGATTGATAGCCCCGGTGTTAATATCTTTGGCCTTGCTGGAATTGACGAAAGAGCGCTTGCCGAAAGCTTCAGGGACTTTCAGCCCCACCTCCCGAACTGCAAGTTTAACGACTGCCGTCACCAACAGGATAAAGGTTGTGCCATCCGAGAAGCGGTGAAAAGCGGTGAGATTGCACCAGAACGGTATAAACGCTTCCTAAAACTGATTGAAAAGTTACCCCGTTAAAAGTTTAACCCGGTGGCCAACTCAGCTTCCGCCCAGCCAAAACATGCAGGTGGATATGGAAAACCTCCTGCCCACTATCGCGGTTACAGTTAATTGTGGTTCGATAACCCGCCTCAGAAAACCCCTCCTGCTCGGCAATCGCTTTAACGCTCATCAGCAACTCACCAGCCAGAGCCGCATCCTCGCCTGACAAATCATTTAACGTGGCGATATGTTTTTTCGGAATCACCAGAATATGTACGGGCGCTTGCGGGTTAATATCACGAAAGGCCAAAACCTGATCGTTTTCGAACACCACATCGGGCTTAATCTCACCCGCAACCATTTTACAAAAAAGACAATCACTCATAAGAAACCTCCGATCGACCACTAAAGGCGTGCGATAACGTGCCGCTATCAATATATTCCAACTCTCCACCTAACGGCACACCGTGTGCTATTCGGCTCACTTTGATCTCCTGTTGGCGCACCATATCCGCGATATAGCAGGCTGTTGCCTCCCCTTCTACAGTCGGGTTCGTTGCCAAAATAATTTCTTTAATCTCACCTTCGGCAAGCCGTTCTGCCAATATATCCAGTCCTATTTCGGCAGGCCCCATGCCATCAAGAGGAGAGAGTCGTCCGTGCAAAACAAAATAAAGCCCCTTAAAAACGGCAGCCTGATTAATGGCCAAAACATCTGCAGGCGATTCCACCACACACAGTAGAGATGGATCACGTGAATGACTTGCACAAATCGAACAGAGCTTCTCCTCTGTTAAAGTTCTGCAGCGCTCACAGTGACCTATCTCCTCAACCGCTTTCAGAAGCTTTTCTGACAGCAACCGGCCACCCTGTCGGTCTCTCTCTAAAAGATGAAAAGCCATCCTTTGCGCCGATTTTGCACCCACTCCAGGCAGACAGCGCAGCGCAGTAATCAGTTGGTTCAGCAAGCCATCTTGTTGCATATTTTTACCGAGAAGGCTGAATTAGAAAGGAAGGTTCATACCAGGCGGCAGCTGAATGCCTGCTGTTAAACCTGACATCTTCTCTTTCTTCATTTTTTCGACTCGATGAACTGCATCATTTATGGCTGCGGCCACCAAATCTTCCAGCATATCGCGATCATCTCCCAACAGACTGTCATCAATGCTAATTTTCTTAACTTCACGCTTGCCATTCATCACAACCTTAACAAGCCCGCCGCCAGATTCCGCATTAACCTCCATTGCAGCTAGCTCTTCCTGAGCTTTCTGGAAGTTCTCCTGCATTGACTGCGCCTGCTTCATCAATTCACCTAGTGGGTTTACCGCCATTTTCCAACTCCTAACATTAAAATTTATAAAGGTTTTATCGAACCCAGTATCTCTTTTGCGTCGAATAGCTCTTTCAATACGCGAACATTCTCATCATTCTGGATCGACTCTTCAGCCTGCTGCTGTTTTTCATCATTGTGCCGTTTAATCACCTCGGCGGGGGTTTCGGTCTCACTCGCTTCGGCTATCTCAATTTTTAGCTTCAGTGTCTCGCCAAATTCCACCTGAAGCGCGCGCTCAAGCTGGCTTTCCGTTTTATCACTTTTAATCGAAGCTTTATTTCGTTCAAGCTGCAACAGGCACTGCTTGTCATCCAGTTCTTTTAGCGTGCAGTTATTCGCCAACTCTCGCGTCAGCCCCATTACCTTCAATGATTTTACGATAGCGAACCAGTCCCCACCTCCAGTAGTGGCCTGTTTTGCTGGTGCGGTCGCAGCCGGTTCGATCTGTTGTGGGGCTTGTTCTCTTTCATTTGCCAGTTTTTCCCCCCGTGGCTGTGGAACTTGCTGAGGGGCTGGTCGTGCAATCTGCCCTGACGGACGATCCGATTCATCTCCGCCTATGGGTCTAAAAGCCAGCATTCTTAGCATCACCATTTCAAAGCCGCTACGCGGGTCAGGTGCTAACGGCAGATCCTTTTGGCCCAATAGGGCGATTTGATAAAAGAGCTGAACATCTTCGGCTGAGAGCTTTTCTGCCAGCGCTGAAACCGACTCGTCATCCTCAGAAAGTGAGCCAGGCACAACTTGCGCCAGTGCCAACTTATGTAGCATTGATAACAGCTGCTGCAGAACGTAGCTAAAATCAGCAGAGAAGCTCGACAGC
>QNFJ01000273.1 GCA_003646305.1 Gammaproteobacteria bacterium
CGGCACTTTATTTTGGCTACGATCAAACCCGCTCTGGTGTACACACACTCAGAATCGATGCCACAACTGCCATCGCTGAACGCAAATTTGATTGGAATACTAAAATAGCCCTTCAAATCACAGCACAAGAACTTCCCGTCATCGCTTCACTATTTTGCGGGCTGATAGTTAACTATTTCAGGACTCCTTCCCGGAATAGCCAAACCGAGTGGCGCATTCCCGTTCTTATTTCGCACATCAACTTTGGCTCCTGCCTTGATTAATGACAATACAGATTGGTATATCTTATTTTTCACGGCCAATATTAATGCTGTTTCTCTTTCCGTATTTCTTGCCTCTAAATCCGCACCTGCTTGAATCAAAATTTTTACTACCTCGGGATTGTTATTATTTGCAGCAGCCAAATGAAGTGGCGTATAGCCATAATCATTACGTACATTTACGCCAGCACCACTTTTCGACAAGCCCTCCAGGATTTCTGGAGCATATGAAAATCTTGCCGCATAGTGCAATAATGCCGTATTTCCATTCCGATCTCTCCCTAAGACAGACGACCTCATTTCTGCAGGCCGAACTAGTCCCCAGTCGTCACCAAAGCATGTCACTTTCCGATTACTGTTGACCTTTCCCCCGAAATTAGCACCAAGCGAACGATGAGATTTCCAGTTAATCTATCCAGATGGATATCTCAAAATGAAGAAGCGTTATACAGAAGAACAAATCATAAAAGCCAATAATCGACTCACCGCTCCCGAATGCTCTCCTGCTTATAGCGCAGTAACGGTGATAAAAAGTACTCGATCACCCGCCGTTTGCCGGTTTTTATCTCGACCACGACAGTCATACCGGGCGACAGGTTTACTTGCCTGCCTTCAACCTGAATATGGGATTTCTTTAGCTTCACTTGCGCCTTATAGACCATCCCCAGCTCTTCATCTGCTATCGCATCATTTGATAGGTGAGCAAGCGTGCCATCAATCAGCCCATATTTAGTGAAGGGAAAGGCATCAATTTTGACCTCTGCTTGCTGCCCTTCTTCGATAAAGCCGATATCTTTGTTTGCGACCATCGCTTCGACCTCAAGGCCGGCCTGTATCGGCACAATCACCATCAACTGCTGTGCTGAGGTCACGACACCGCCTTCTGTATGAATAACCAGCTGCTGGACGACACCTGAAACTGGAGCCTTGAGCAGTTGTGCCTTCAAATGTGTAGCCGCTTTAATTTTTTCCTGCTCAAGTGCTTTTTGCCGCTGTTGTGACTCTTGTAAGCCGACTAGCATGCGACTTTTAAACTGTTTTTTGACTTGCTCTATCTGGCTATCAACCTCTTGCACCGCCGCCTGTAATTCCAAACTTTGCTGCTGACTCGCTTTTAGATCATGAACCATTTCAAGCCGCTGCTGCTCCATTTCCAAATATTCCTCTTCGGAGACAAAACTCTTTTTATTGAGCCGCTTCATTTTCGCTGCTCGGCTTCTCACAATAGGCAAGATAGCTTGGTATTTTTTGACCTGTTGATTGATGCTGTTACGCTCTGAGCGATGTTTCTTTTTTTCGTGCTTAAGCGTTGTAATACGTGAACGAAATTCATTCCATTGTGAAAAAAGCAGTTGTCTCTGCAAGTTTGAGAGCGCTGCCATTGTCTTTTCTTCTGATGATAATGGCTCATCATCTACAACTGAATCAACCCAGTCGACAAGCCTCTGTAAGCGGATAATTTCTTGCGCTAGCGTTATAAGCTCATCTTCAATACGCTGCTTGTCGGCCATTGCTTTATCGGATTCCAACTCAACCAGCCTGTCACCTTCGCTGACCATCTGACCTTCTTCTACATAGATTTTTTTGACGATCCCGATTTCAAGTGGCTGAATAATCTTGGTGTGACCACTGGCGATAATTCGCCCCTGTGAGGCGACAATAATGTCAATTTCTCCCCAAGTTGCCCAACCCACTGCTGTGATAAAAAAGAGCATGATCACCCAGCTGATTGTGCGTCCGATGGGTGAAGGGGGCGTTTCCTGCACTTCTAGTGCGGCAGGGAGAAATTCGTGTTCTTGTTGAGGTTGGATGGGCCGCATTTTAGACCACCTCACTTTGCAGCGAATGGAGTCTTGCGTAAATTCCGTTATGGCGGATTAATTCTCTGTGACTTCCCTGTTCGCTAATCTCACCCTGATCAACCACGATGATTCGATCACAGCGACTCACCGCACTGAGGCGATGGGCAATGATAAAAACCGTTCTATCATTACAAATTCGCTTCATATTCTCTTGGATAATCCGTTCAGATTCATAATCGAGCGCACTGGTTGCCTCATCAAAAATAAGGATTCTAGGGTTAGTCAAAAGTGCGCGCGCAATGGCGATACGTTGCCTTTGCCCACCCGATAGGTTGCTCCCTCGCTCACCCACTAGGGTGTCATAACCTTCAGCCAACTCCAGGATGAACTCATGCGCACCAGCCAATTCAGCCACCTGAATAATCGCCTCAATCGGTGTTGCCGGATCACTCAAGGCGATGTTATCGCGCACTGAGCGATTAAAAAGGTAATTTTCCTGTAGCACAACACCAATCTGGCGACGCAACCAGGTAGGCTCAATTAGCGCAAGATCGGTACCATCAATCAAAATCCTTCCCGATTCCGGCACATAAAGCCGCTGTATCAGCTTCGTTAGTGTGCTCTTACCCGAACCCGAACGGCCGACGATACCAATCACCTCTCCCGGTTTAATCTCAAGGTTAATGTTTCTCAGCACTTCAGGGCGGTCGGGACGATAGCGAAAGGTGACACCACTAAAGGCAATAGCCCCTTTCAGGCTGGGCAGTGAAGCTCGCCCAGGGTTATAACCGGGCTCGGTGGGTGTATTAAGAATATCTCCCAGCCTTCTGACCGACAAACCGGCTTGTTGGAAATCCTGCCAAAGCTGTACAAGCCTTAAGATTGGTCCACTCACTCGCCCCGCCAGCATGTTAAATGCAATCAACTGGCCGACAGATAACTCACCTTTCATCACCAACGTGGCACCCACCCAAAGAATTAACACAACGGTTACTTTGTTGATAAACCCGGCTGTCTGACCAGCAATATTGCCAAGGTTTGCAGAACGAAAACTGGCCTTAACATAACCGGCTAATTGTTCTTCCCATCGCCGTTGCATCTGCGGTTCAACCGCCATCGCTTTGAGTGTCTCGACACCCGTGATTGATTCAACC
>QNFJ01000274.1 GCA_003646305.1 Gammaproteobacteria bacterium
CAAACAAGATGAAACCGGTTGAATGATTTGGGTTGTTTCAGACTCATTTGTTTATTGGAAAATACTCTCAGTCCTATCACTAGATTGCGCAGTTAATCAATGAACGTTACGATTGGCCGACAATCCCCAATTGAAAACAATTTCATGACAAACGAAATCATCACAACGCATTCCTGTTGCTCCGATAAAATTGAGCCCGGCACCCTGAAGTTGCATGAAGCATTGGGCAAAATGCTTGATAACTGCACAGAGGTAAGTGGTTTCGAAAAAGTGGCCCTTCAAAGTGCAACAGGCCGCATTCTGGGTAAAGCGATCACCTCCCCAATTGATGTCCCCTCTCACACTAATTCTGCCGTGGATGGTTTTGCAATCAATCATCAGGATTTAGCCCAAAATGGTGAGATACAAAAGCTCTCTGTAGAAGGGATGATTGTCGCTGGCAAACCTCACCAAAAACCACTCTCACGTGGAACAGTCCTTCGCATCATGACCGGTGCAAAAATGCCAGAAGGAGCGGACACTGTCATCATGCAGGAGCACGTTGAATTTAAAGAGGGGATAATCCTGCTGGACGATCGCCACAACCCCGGACAAAATGTTCGCCAGGCGGGTGAAGATATCAAAAAAGGAACGGTCATTCTAAAAGCCGGCAAACTGCTTACGCCGGCTGATATTGGTCTAATCGCCTCTCTTGGCACAGGAGAAGTTATTGTTAAACGCCGCCCACGGGTAACCATCTTTTCGACGGGGGATGAGATCCATAGCATCGGCCAACAGCTTGCGGACGGTGGAATTTACGACAGCAATCGCTACACACTCGCTGCTGCCCTTAATCGTCTGAATATCAATTTGATCGACATGGGTATCATCGCTGATGATAAACAAAAACTACTCGACACCTTTTCATCTGCGGCAGAGAACTCTGACGTCATCATCACTTCGGGTGGTGTTTCTGTTGGTGAAGCGGACTACACAAAAGAGGTTCTAACCGAGCTGGGAACTGTTGATTTCTGGAAAGTCGCCATTAAACCCGGTCGCCCCGTTGCTTTTGGGAAGATAGGCCCCGCAACCTTCTTCGGTCTCCCAGGAAACCCTGTCGCCGTGATGGTGACCTACTATCAGTTTGTCTTACCGACACTGCAAAAAATAATGGGGGTAACGGATGCACTTATCCGCCCAACACTTAAAGTTCGGAGCTTGGAACGTATCCGCAAGCTCCCCGGCCGAACCGAATTTGTACGCGGTATTATCAGCCAGAATGATGATGGTGACTGGATTGCGCGAAGCACCGGGAAACAGGGGTCAGGAATCCTGAAATCGATGAGCGAAGCAAATGCCTTTCTGGTTCTCGAGCATGATCGTGAAACTATCGAAGAAGGTGACACTATTACCGCACAACCTTTTGCTGGCTTGATCTAAAATGCCATAGCAGGCCGGCCAATCACACGGGGCATCGCCTGCTTTGGCGCTAGTTTGCAATTAATTCAGCAGGTTGTGCAGCAGGTAACCTCACCCGCCCTTTTACAATCCAGCGGCCATTCGGCCCTTCAATTGCAATATCCCAGTTTCCTTCAATCGGCAACTCTAGCGGGCCAAAATATGACCGGCCCTGATCATGAGACAGCGTTACCCGACGATCAAATATCTCTCTGGTTGGATGAGAGAAAGTGATAGACAGCAGTGCAGGCGGCTCAATGTCACCCAGAAATTCCACTGTCATTTCTTCCGCGTTTGACTGATAGTTTAAATAGGCTCTTAGCTTGAGTGATGCGGCTAATTCCTCTCGCTCAATCACCTTATTAATCGCCAAGCCAGCTTTATAATAATCACCTTCGACCATAGGGTTAGGTGAATTAATTGCAGTAATCAACAAAGAAATACCACCCACAACCGCCGCTGCCGGAAAGAATATAATAAACCAGGGCCAAAATTGGCGGTACCAGGCAACCGTATCTAAATCTGTATCTATCTTCATTATCGTAATTTTAAATTATCGAACTACCGGCCCTAAAAAGCGACCAGTCTGCTCAGTGACGAGTTCTGGGCTGTCAACGGATTCGAGGGTGAAGCTTACTTCCGAACTCTTTTTTTTCAAATTAATCGGATCAACCACTAAATTTTCAGATATATCCAGAACCTCACCAGATTTGACATCAATGACCTTCCCGTCAAGTGAGTGAGTCAGCCCTTCAATCCCATCAACCTTCAGGCGATACGAATGCTTCTGCTCATCCATATTGATAATCTTTAGGGTATAAACATTTTCAACCAATCCTTCGGGTGTCTCCCTATAAAGCGCATTCCTGTCTCGTATAATATCCAGCTCTAGCGGCATTCTAGTTGCGATCTTAAAAAATATGCTTCCGGTAATCACCACGAGTAAAACAGCATACACAACGATACGGGGACGTAGTATATGCGTCTCATGGCCTTCGTCTCTATGTTCAGTCGTATAACGAACCAGATTGCGTTCATACCCCATCTTATCCATCACATCATTACAGACATCAATACAGGCCGCACAACCGATGCATTCGTACTGAAGACCGTCACGAATATCGATCCCCGTCGGGCAAACCTGAACGCACAAGTTGCAATCCACACAAGAACCCAACCCCTTTTCCTCTGGGTTGACGCTCTTCTTGCGCCCCCCACGTGGTTCACCGCGGTCTATATCGTAGGCAACAACCAATGTGTCTTTATCAAACATCGCACTCTGAAACCGTGCATAAGGACACATATACATGCATACCTGTTCACGCAGCCAACCAGCATTTCCATAAGTGGCAAAACCATAAAAGACAAGCCAAAACCACTCCCATACACCCAACTGGAAGGTAACCAAGCCTGTTCCCAGCTCTCTAATTGGTGTGAAATATCCAACAAAAATAAAGCCAGTAAAAAGGGAAAATAGAATCCAGATTGAATGCTTTGTCGCTTTTACCTTGAATTTATCAATCGTCCAAGGCGCGCGATCTCGCTTAATTTGTTGCTGACGACTCCCCTCTACTTTCCGCTCAATCCAGAGGAAAGCCTCTGTCCAAACGGTCTGCGGGCAAGCGTATCCACACCATAACCGCCCCGCAATCGCCGTAAAAAAAAACAGTGCAAACGCGGCAATAGCCAGTAACAGTGCCAGATAGATAAAATCTTGCGGCCAAAATACCCAGTCAAAAATATAAAATTTACGAGCCGGCAGG
>QNFJ01000275.1 GCA_003646305.1 Gammaproteobacteria bacterium
AAAGGCGTTCGTTGCCCAATGGAGCTTTCCACCTACTTTAGAATCAACGCTTCTAATACAGGCCAGTTTGAGCGGACATTGATTATTGCTGATGAAGGCAGCTATGTAAGCTACCTCGAAGGCTGTACCGCACCGATGCGTGATGAAAATCAGCTTCATGCCGCGGTCGTTGAATTGGTCGCGATGGAAGGGGCTGAAATTAAATACTCTACCGTTCAAAACTGGTATCCCGGTGATGAAAATGGGGTGGGGGGAATTTATAACTTTGTCACCAAACGGGGCGAGTGCCGCGGCGCGAACTCTAAGATCTCCTGGACGCAGGTTGAAACAGGTTCTGCTATTACCTGGAAATATCCCAGTTGTGTGTTGTTGGGTGATAACTCGGTTGGAGAGTTCTATTCTGTTGCGGTGACCAATAATTACCAACAGGCCGACACCGGCAGCAAAATGATTCATATTGGCAAGAATACAAAAAGCACCATTATCGCCAAAGGGATCTCAGCGGGTAAATCGCAAAGCAGCTATCGCGGACTGGTTAAGGTGGCAAAAAGTGCAGAAAATGCCCGTAACTATACACAGTGTGATTCACTGCTTATGGGTGATCAATGTGGTGCGCATACCTTTCCTTATGTGGAAGTTAAGCAGCCTTCCGCACAGATTGAACACGAAGCTTCCACTTCAAAAATCAGCGAAGACCAGCTCTTCTTCTGTCTACAGAGAGGGCTCTCTGCAGATGATGCGGTCTCCATGATTGTGAATGGTTTTTGTAAAGAGGTTTTCAAAGAGCTACCGATGGAGTTTGCGGTTGAAGCGCAAGCACTTCTGGGGATTAGTCTTGAAGGAAGTGTCGGTTAAAAAGCAGTTGAGCTAATTGTAGGTTGGACTTCAGTCCGACTACTGAAGTAGATTTTTCGGACTAAAGTCCAACCTACACAGGAATAATTAAAAAGTTATTTATCAATCAATTACAGATTGAATATAAAGTTAAATATCAGGAAAATTCGTTATGTTAAAAATTGAAAATCTGCACGCATCTGTCGGCGAAAAAGAAATCATTAAAGGTATTACCCTCAATATTAAGCCCGGTGAAGTACATGCCATTATGGGCCCGAATGGCTCGGGCAAAAGCACCTTATCAAATGTATTGGCAGGCCGAAGTGGTTACGAAATCCCTGAAGGCAGAGTATTTTTTAACGATAAAGATCTGCTTGATATGGCGCCTGAACTGCGCGCTCAGGAAGGGCTGTTTCTGGCATTTCAATACCCTGTTGAAATTCCCGGTGTGAGCAATATCTACCTTCTTAAAGCGGCACTGAATGCGGCACGTAAAGCACGTGGACTGGATCCACTAGATGCAATGGATTTTCTCACTTACGTGAAATCTAAAACCAAAATGCTGAAAATGGATGAGAAGTTTCTCTATCGCTCGGTGAATGAAGGGTTTTCAGGCGGTGAAAAGAAACGGAATGAAATCCTGCAAATGGCGGTATTAGAGCCAAAACTCTGCATTCTTGATGAAGTTGACTCAGGCCTGGATATTGATGCGCTTAAAATTGTTTCAGAAGGGATCAACTCGCTTCGTTCGCCGGAGCGATCTTTTGTCCTCATCACTCATTACCAACGCCTGTTGGACTACATCAAACCTGATTTTATTCATGTTCTTTCGGATGGCAAGATCGTAAAATCTGGCGGCCCAGAGCTTGCGCTAGAGCTGGAAAAAGAGGGTTATGGGTGGATTGAAGAGCAGGCGGCAAGCTGAGAGGGATTGAAATGAGTCAAGAATTAAATGTTGCTGAATTTTACCAGTCAGAATATGAGAAGCAAGCCGGTGGGTTGGCTGGAAATGACCTTTCCTGGTTAAAAGAACGGCGTCAGCAGGCGATTAAACGCTTTGCAGAAAATGGTTTCCCTTCACCCCGTGAAGAGGAGTGGCGTTACACTAATGTTAAGCCGATTGAACGTAAACAGTTCAGCCCGTTAGCAAAGAGTGAGTCGGTTGTTGATAAGGCATTATTCGACCATTACGCACTTACATCGGCTGATAAGTTAGTCTTTATCGATGGACATTTTTGTGCAGACAGCTCTGACCAACCTCAATTACCAGAAGGGGTAATTGTTGAAAATATGGCGTCAGCACTGGATACACACTCTGAACTGCTTGAGGCTAAGTTGGGGCGGGCGCTACATGATGAGGAACACGGTTTCCTGAATTTTAATAGTGCCTTTTTTAGTGATGGTCTCTTTGTTTATCTGCCTAAAAACAGCGCACTTAGTAAACCGTTGCAACTTCTTTTCATCTCAACAAAAACTGAAGTTTCCCAGTTATCGACTATTCGTAATTTGCTGATTGTTGAACAGGGAGCCTCTTTGGAACTGGTCGAAACCTGGGTGGGCGATGCCGGTCATTGTTATCTAAATGCAGCGGTGACTGAAGTTTTAGCGGGTGAAAATAGCGCGATTAAAATGACCAAGCTACAAGCAGAATCAGATAAGGCCTACCATTTTGGTGGAACTTATGTGAAGCAGGCACGTTACTCTCGCTTTAACCATCAGAGCTTTTCATTTGGTGGTGCATTGGTGCGTAATGATCTCCACACCGGTTTACGAGAAGCGGCAGATGTAAATTTAGATGGGCTGTTTTTGGTTGCAGGCCGTCAACATGTCGATAACCATACTCGCATCAATCACACTCAACCGCATGCAACAAGTTGTGAGCAATATAAAGGGATTTTGAGTGGTAAGGCGCGGGGCGTATTTCAAGGTCGCGTTATTGTTCAAGAAGGGGCTCAGAAAACGAACTCTGAAATGAATAATCACAACCTTTTGCTTTCTGATAATGCCGAGATTGATGCAAAACCACAGTTAGAAATCTATGCGGATGACGTAAAATGTGCGCATGGTGTGACGGTTGGGCAGCTTGATAGTGAGTCCATATTCTTTCTGGAATCACGCGGTATTGAGGCAGAAAGAGCTAAAAACATGCTCACGTTTGCCTTTGCCAATGAGCAGGTTGAGAAAATTGAACTGTCCGATTTAAAGCTACTGGTACAAGATCAGTTATTGAAACAATTTCCCCAGGAAGGGATTGAGAAGGAATGGTTATGACAACGAATGCTCAGCCTGTAGAGGCGAATAAACCTTATGATGTTGAGAGCATTCGTAAGCAGTTTCCTATTTTGCGGGAGCAGATTCG
>QNFJ01000276.1 GCA_003646305.1 Gammaproteobacteria bacterium
CTAAGCTGGGTAACAGTATTACGCAAGCGGGATGCTTACCGCCAGGCTTATGAGCATTTTGACCCTGAAAAAGTGGCTCGCTTTACACCATTAAAAGCCGAAGAGTTACGACAAAACAGCGGCCTTATCCGCAATCGCCTGAAAATTGCATCAAGCATCAAAAATGCTCAGGCCTTTTTAGCCATTCAAGAAGAATTTGGTAGCTTTTCTAACTATTATTGGCGGTTTTCTGATGGCAAACCCATTATCAATCATTGGGAGACTCGCGAAGCCGTTCCCGCCGAAACAGCGCTCTCTATCCAGCTATCCAAAGAACTTAAAAATCGAGGTTTCAACTTTGTCGGCCCAACCATCTGTTATGCTTTAATGCAGGCAACAGGGATGGTTAATGACCATACAACCGATTGTTTTCGCCATGCTGAACTTCTTTAAAAGAACAGACGAATACTATGGATTTTTTACCCCTCTTTTTTAATCTTAAAAACAGCAACTGCCTGGTTGTTGGTGGCGGAGAAACGGCCTCGCGTAAAACAGCCTTGCTCCTGCAGGCTGGCGCAAATGTCACCATTATTTCACCAAAGCTGGGGCGCTCACTTCAGGATTTGGCAGACAACCAGAAAATCACCCACAAAAATAGAACGTTTGAGAAGGGAGATGTCTCTGGCTACAAATTGATCATCTCTGCAACGAACGATCGACAAACTAACCAGCAGGTCTCTGAGCTGGCAAATGAGCATAACATCCCTGTCAATGTCGTCGATAACCCTGACCTTTGCAGCTTCATATTCCCCTCTATTGTTGACCGCTCACCCGTTATTGCTGCCATCTCAACGGGTGCACGCTCACCGGTATTAGCCAGAATCCTGCGTGGCAAAATTGAAAGCATTATCCCTGCGGCCTTCGGGCGTCTGGCAGAACTTTCTGACAAATTCCGGCCTGCCGTCAAATCGCGTTTTTCCGATATCTACCAACGCCGCACATTCTGGGAAAAAGTTTTACAGGGCCCTATTGCTGAACTGGTTTTTGCCGGCCATGAGGAAAAAGCCGAGGCACAGCTGCAGGCGCTGCTTAAATCGGATACATCAGAACCTTGTTGTGGAGAGGTTTACCTTGTTGGTGGCGGCCCAGGCGATCCGGACCTGTTAACATTCAAAGCGTTGAGGCTCATGCAGCAAGCTGACGTTGTTCTATACGACCGTCTGATTGCACCCGAAGTGCTTAATCTCGTCAGGCGCGATGCCGAACGAATCTATGTGGGGAAAAAGCGAAGCCATCACCATGTGGCACAAGATGACATCAATGCACTATTAGTAAAACTGGCTCACGAAGGAAAGCGCGTTGTTCGACTTAAAGGGGGCGATCCATTTATTTTTGGTCGAGGTGGAGAAGAGATCGAAACCTTAATGGAGGAGGGCATTCCTTTTCAGGTTGTTCCCGGCATCACCGCCGCTTCCGGTTGCGCAGCTTATGCAGGTATTCCATTAACGCACCGAGATCATGCGCAGTCGTGCCAGTTTGTTACCGGCAACCTAAAGGATGGCAGCGTCAATCTAGACTGGGATAGCCTAGCTCTGCCCAATCAAACAACTGTGATTTACATGGGGTTAACTGGGTTACCGCAGATATGTAACTCACTCATCGAGCATGGCCGCTCACCAGACTTGGCTGCCGCACTTATTCAGCAAGGAGCGACACGCCACCAAAGAGTTTTCACAGGTACACTCAAGACTCTACCCGAGCTAATTAAAAAAGAAGAAATTAAGCCCCCCACGTTGATTATTATCGGCAGCGTCATCTCCCTCCAGGAAAAACTAACTTGGTTTAGCAGCGATCAATAATCCTATGCCTTACTTTAATCACGACAAAATAAAACTTCATTACGAAACCAAGGGCTCAGGTTCAATAGCCATTATTTTTATCCACGGCAACTTTGCTTCATGGCGCTGGTGGGAACCACAACTCTCAAATCTTCCTGCTGAATATAGCGCTTATGCGCCAGACCTTCGAGGGTGTGGAGATTCTGACAAACCGGAGTCTGGTTATGACATCGGGACTTTAATCGGTGATTTAGAGGCTTTTGCCGCGCACATCGGTGTGGCCAAGTTTCATCTAGTAGGCCATTCTTTAGGGGGCGCATTAGTACAGGAATTTAGCTGTCGATTCCCAGAAAAAGTACTTAGCCTAACACTCGTTGCCCCAGTACCAGCTTCAGGATTAGCTAAATTACACGACAAAAAACCAGAAACATTTCTTGGCCACTATCTTTCGCCTGATCGTATTTTCGGTGCCCTTTCGCATCTAAAGATGCAAAGGCCACTGCTTAAACTGGGTTTTCAAAAATCAATGCCTAGCAGCGAACATTGGAGCGAATTCGAGTCACTTGTAGATAGCGCTGCAAATATGAGCCCTTATGCTTTCAAAGGCTTCTTATCTCTATTGGAGAACTGGCAAAATCCCGCTCCTGAAAGAATCACCTGCCCAGTGCTACTTATTCATGGAGCGTTAGACCCCGTCATTCCTGCCAACGAGTTAATTCCAATGGAAAAGCAGTTACCAAACTGCCAACGCATCTGCTGGCCATCAATTGGTCACGCCCCACAATTGGAGCGGCCAAAAGGCTTTTCAACACTGTTATTTAACTTTATTCACGCCACTGAAAAACCCGAGGAAGACGGTGTACTTCTTCCCCTTATCCCAGAGGAGGTCATTCCAGACTCTCTGCCTACACCAATCACACAGCGCATTATTCAGTGGCTAAAAAAACGATTCAAATAGAATCAGGCTTAAAATAAAGTTCCTTTACAGATAAACAATTACTCATCCTGTTTCTCATAGCCCCCAATCCAAGATGGAAAGTTAATATCGTGCTGCCCATCCTCTCTTGGAGGCGGAAGCGTGTTGTTCTTGCTCTCTCTCATCGCCTTCATTCTAGACTTAACGGACTCCAGCTCAATACCACTTCTGCCCATTCCTTCCTTACTATAATCCATGCTCATCTTTCCCGACTCATCGCTACAACCGAGCAACCCAAAAGCAAGGATGGATCCTGCAATTAGTAAAATAGATTTTTTTATCATACGCTTCACCACAAATTTATAATAAACAACATTTAACTTATATAAGGAACAGAATAAAACTTCAAGCTTTAACCCTAATAAAAGTGTAACCCTA
>QNFJ01000277.1 GCA_003646305.1 Gammaproteobacteria bacterium
ACCTCTTCAGCGAAGTTGTCTTCTTTCTTCTCAATCCCTTCACCCACTTCGTAGCGGACAAAGCGAACCGCTTCTGCATCTTTTGACTTAAGCAGTTTAGCAACAGTCAGATCAGGCTCTTTAATAAATGCTTGCCCAACCAGCGTGATTTCCGCCAAATACTTTCTGATCCGACCGCTAACCATTTTTTCAATAATCGCTTCAGGTTTTCCGCTCGCAAGCGCCTGTGCTGAGAAAATTTCTTTCTCTTTTTCAAGCAGTTCAGCAGGTACTCCAGATTCATCAACGCAAACAGGCTTACTTGCCGCAACATGCATGGCTACATCACGCGCTACCGCTGCATCACCGCCTTTCAGCTCAAGCAACACGCCAATTCTGCTGCCATGCAGGTAAGAGGCGAGAACACCTTCTTCCGACACAAACCGCTCAAAGCGACGAAGATTCATGTTTTCACCTAGCTTGGCAATCAGCGCACGGCGTTTTTCTTCAACTGTTTCACCACTAGCCATTGTAAGTGCCATCAGTGCTTCTACACTGTCAACGTCAGACTCGAGTGCTTTTTCTGCAATCTCAGCTGCAAACGCCTGGAACTGATCACTTTTAGAAAGGAAATCTGTTTCACTGTTCACTTCAACCAGGACGGCACGCTTTCCATCATCGCTAATTTTTACAATGACGCACCCTTCCGCTGCCACACGGTCCGCTTTCTTGTCTGCTTTAGCTAAACCATTTTTGCGCATCGTCTCGATTGCTGCTTCCAGGTCTCCATCAGCCTCAACCAATGCTTTTTTACACTCCATCATTCCAGAGCCTGTACGCTGCCGAAGCTCCTTTACCATTGCTGCTGTAATCGCCATTTTCGCCTTACCTCTATAAAAATAAATTAATTAAAACGCTATTCCACTTACACAAACGCCCCCTTGATAAAGGAGGCGTTTGTGATCGAGCCATTGAAAGAGCTAGCCTTCTGAAGACTCAGCTTCCACCTCAACAAACTCGTCTTCTGCTTTACCTGCAGCACCGGCACCAGCGCTCTTGCTTTCCAGAATCGCTGCCGCCGCACCCTGAACATAAAGCTTTAATGCACGAATTGAATCGTCATTTCCGGGAATCAGGTAATCAACACCTTTGGGGCTGTTATTTGTGTCAACAATACCGATTACGGGAATCCCTAATGTTTTCGCTTCCTTAATAGCATTCTTCTCGTATCCAACATCCAGAATAAACAAAACATCGGGAACACCCGCCATATTCTTTATACCACCAAGGCTGCGATCAAGCTTTTCCATTTCGCGACGCATACCCAGACCTTCTTTTTTGCTGAAACGATCAATGCTTCCATCTTCAAGCATCCCCTCAAGCTCTTTTAAACGTCTGACTGATTTTTTGATGGTTTTGAAGTTAGTCAACATACCGCCTAACCAACGGTGATTTACATAAGGCATACCACAGCGAGTTGCCTCTTCTGCAACCACGTTACGAGCCGCTTTTTTTGTACCAACAAAGAGAATATTGCCTTTCTTAGCCGCAACACTACCGATAAAGTTCATTGCATCATTAAATGCTGGCAGTGATTTCTCAAGATTGATGATGTGAATTTTGTTGCGTGCACCAAAAATATAAGGTGCCATCTGGGGATTCCAATAACGAGTTTGATGTCCAAAGTGAACACCCGCTTCCAACATTTGGCGCATTGTCATGTTAGCCATTTTACTTCTCCTAAAATTATCAAGGGTTGAGCCTCCATCTGCCCCACCTAATAACCAATAAAAGCTGAATAAAACCCGCTTTTCTGGCACCCTATCAGGCGTGTCGACAGATGTGTGTATTTCCGAAAAACATTAGACTTAAAGTGTTTTTCGGGATTTGCTTAATGCAGCCCCTATTTATACCATATACAATCTTTTCGGACAAGATAAAAGCTGCCAGAAAGCATGCTTAGGCGTGATTTTCATCATCAACTTAACCTCATAATAAAAACGGGCCTGACTGGATGACTATTAGCATCAAAACAGACGAAGAGATCGAGAAAATGCGCATTGCAGGAAAGCTGGCTGCAGAAGTGCTCGAAATGATCGAGCCCTATGTAAAACCGGGCGTGACCACTAATGAGTTAGACAAAATTTGTCACAACTATATTGTCGATGTCCAAAAGGCGATACCCGCCCCACTCAACTACCACGGTTTCCCAAAATCCATCTGCACCTCTATTAATCACCAGGTTTGTCACGGCATACCGAATAACAAACGGCTCAAGAAGGGCGATATTGTCAACATCGACATCACAGTTATTAAAGATGACTTCCATGGTGATACCAGTAAAATGTTCACCATTGGTGAGGGTTCGATTCAATCCAGAAGACTCATTCAATCAACACTTAATGCACTTTATATTGGCATCAATGAAGTTAAACCGGGTGCTCGGCTAGGCAATATTGGCCACGCCATTCAAAAATATATCGAGCCACTCGGATTATCCATTGTCCGCGAGTATTGCGGCCACGGTATTGGCCGTCAATTTCATGAAGACCCTCAAATTCTGCATTATGGAAAAGCGGATACAGGTATCAGTCTGGAGGCCGGCATGATTTTCACCATTGAACCCATGATTAATGTGGGAAAACGTAACATCAAAATCCTCTCTGACGAATGGACTGTTGTAACTAAAGACCGCTCCCTCTCCGCCCAATGGGAACATACCATTCTCGTCACTCAGGATGGATTCGAAATTCTCACGCTCCGCAGTGATGAAGCTGCAGAACTTAATAGCGTGCCACTACCCTAATCTTCAAATAACTATGGATTTACAGCAAACAGACCCTTCTCATAGGCTCGCCCACTTTCGTGAGCTCATCAAAGCCCATTCAGAGGCGCTTGCAACACAATTTAAAACCGGCACAGACATTACCGAGCTGCTCATAAAAAAAACCGAGTTTGTTGATGAGATTCTCATCGCCTGCTGGCAAGAATTTATTGATAATAATGAAGACGCTTCGTTAGTTGCCGTTGGAGGCTACGGGCGTATGGAAATGCACCCAGGTTCTGATATCGACATATTGATTCTGGTCCAGCCAGACGCCAGGGAGAGACTTCAAAAAGGCTTTGTCGATTTTTTTACTTTCCTTTGGGATATCGGTCTTAAACCGGGCCAAAG
>QNFJ01000278.1 GCA_003646305.1 Gammaproteobacteria bacterium
GATAAAAAAAGTGCCGCAATTGTTAAACAGATGGCCATCGACGAGAAGGGGCATGAGCAGCTAGCCATTAGAGAAGGGGGTGCAGATCTCCCAACGCCTATCAAGGAGTTGATGAAGGCCACTTCAAAGGTCATGACCAATACGGTTTATCATATATAGAGAGCCGTTAAGCGCATCGTTACCGCTTTTGTCCAGTCTGTCAGCAAAGAACAGGATTGCTGTAGGTTGCTGAAAAGTACAGGGTATCCGGCGCTTTCCGGAATCAATCCATTTCACCCACAACCGTTATAACCGCAGCGGTTAGTTTGCTCAGTGCTGATGGGCTGACAATGTAGGGAGGCATAATATAGATAAGTCGCCCAAATGGTCTCAGCCAAACACCTAGCTCAACCAATCTGGGTTGAAGCGAGGGCATATCCACAGGCTCAAAGAGTTCGACCACGCCAATAGCGCCTTTTGTGCGAACATCGCGAACCTTGCTAGACTGAAGGCAGGGAGCCAGCTCTTTTGTTAGCTGGGATTCAATCGCACTAACTCGTTGTTGCCACGGTGAAGCTAGCAGCAGGTCAATGGTGGCATTCGCGACACTACAGGCTAGCGGATTCCCCATAAAGGTCGGGCCATGCATAAAGACCCCTTGCCCTTCTCCATCAATCATTCTTGCCACGTGTCGGGTGGTCAGTGTGGCCGCCAGGGTCATATAACCGCCGGTAAGCGCTTTTCCGAGGCAGAGAATATCTGGCGCGATGTCCGCCTGTTCGTAAGCAAACAGCGTACCTGTGCGGCCAAATCCTGTAGCAATCTCATCAAGGATGAGCAGGATGCCGGTTTCATCGCAAAGTGCACGCACCTGCTTTAGATAGGCGGCATCATAAAAGCGCATCCCTCCGGCCCCTTGTACCATTGGCTCAATAATAACTGCGGCAAGCTCGTCGCTATGTTGTCTGATTAATCGCTCAAAATCATCAACTGGATTGGCTGATGAATCGGACTCGCTGTCGCCGAGAGGACGAGGGGCTTCAGCGAAAATCTGCGGGCTTAGATTTCCACTAAACATACTGTGCATCCCGCTCACCGGGTCACTCACCGACATCGCACCAAAGGTATCCCCATGATAGCCACAACGAACGGTTAGCAGTCTTCGTCGTGCAGTTTTTCCTTGCGCAAACCAGAACTGCAGCGCCATTTTAATGGCCACTTCAACCGAGACAGAGCCAGAATCCGAGAAGAAAACCTGCTGAAGCGGTTCAGCAGTGAGTTCGATAAGCCGTTTAGCAAGGCCAATGGCTGGCTTGTGTGTCAGCCCACCAAACATAACGTGGGAAACTTGCCCCACCTGCTCGTTAATTGCTGCATTGAGTTCTGGTACGTTATAACCATGAATAGCAGCCCACCATGAGGACATGCCGTCAACCAGTTTTCGGCCATCAAACAGCTCTAGTTCAAAACCATCAGCCCGCAAAATCGGCACAGTGGATTGAGGTGCAGACATTGATGAATAAGGATGCCAGACATGCTCTTTGTCATAGCGAAGCCAATCGGCAGTTGAGCTGAATAGTTCGCTTTTTGTGCGGGGCATATTTCTAGTTAATGACCAAAGGCGTGTGATAGATAATCTGTACGGTTACGCCGTCAGGGTCAAAGCAGTAGAAGCTTCGCGCCCCATCACGGTGCGTACGGGGTTCCGTTTTCATCTCAACACCATTCTCTTTGAGAAAGTTAAACCATTCATCAACCTGCTCTATTTCATTGATGATAAAACCGATATGGTCGAGTCGTTGGTGTTGATCGGGGTTAAAACTTGCCCGTGTTCGGTGCAATGCGAGATTATCATTTCCAGAACTGAGATAAACATTATCCGCATCGGGGCGCCACTCGACCGCCATGCCCAATAGCTCGGCATAAAAACGCTCACAGGCTTCAAACTCTCCAGTAAACAGCGCCACATGGCGCATACCAGTTGTGGCCGGTGGGCGCTTAAGCATCAGGCTTCAAGAATTTCAAAGTCATGCGTAATCTCAGCCGTCTTACCGAGCATAATAGAGGCGGAACAATATTTCTCAGCAGAGAGTGAAACCGCTCGTGTCACAGCTTTCTCAGCCAAACCTTCCCCTTTAACGATAAAGTGGATATGAATCTTGCTGAAAACCTTTGGTTCACTGTCTGCGCGCTCGGCTTCTATTTCGGCCTCACAGTCCGAAACATTATTGCGACTCTTTTTGAGGATATGGACAACATCGAAAGCTGCACAACCGCCCATTCCGATCAGTAACATCTCCATCGGGCGGATGCCCATATTGCGGCCACCATTCTCTGGCGGGCCATCCATAATGACGCTGTGCCCACTACCGGACTCACCTAAAAACATCGCATCCTCAACCCATTTTATTCTTGCTTTCATCTTTACATTACCGCGCCTGTTTCAGAGAGCGTTAGATTATCATTTTCGGTTATGGGGTTGAACTTGTAATTTCCACCAACCTGCTATCCTTAGTTGACACGACAAGAAATAAAAAGGAAGAGAGCGAGTGCTTTCATTGAAATCAAAATATATTAGAGAAGAGGTTCTGGATCGTTTGCTGGCTCATTGCCACAAGCGGCGTTATAGCTCGAAGCAAAGTGTGATAAAGCCGGGTGATGAGGCGGACAGGCTTTTCTTTATTGTCGAAGGTTCTGTTTCTGTTTGTATTGTCGACAATGATGACCATGAAATCGTACTTGCCTACCTGAGTAAAGGAGACTTTATCGGTGAAGTGGGTATTTTTACCGAGCTGGAGGCGAGAAATGTACTGGTCAAAACACGAGAAGCGAGTCAGCTTGCTGAAATTGGCTACGCAAAACTCAAACAGTTACTCGACGGTGAACTAAGAGTGTACGCGAACGAAATTCTTTTAGGACTTGGAGAGCAATTAGCCGAAAGGTTGTTGGCAACAAGCCGAAAAGTGGGACAGCTTGCTTTTCTTGATGTTACAGGGCGAATTGCCCGCACACTGATAGACCTTTGCAAAGAACCCGACGCAATGACTCACCCGGATGGCATGCAAATTAGAGTAACTCGGCAGGAGCTGGGACGAATTGTCGGCTGTTCACGTGAAATGGCGGGCCGTGTTCTGAAAAATCTGGAGATAGATGGCTTGTTAACCGCCAGAGGTAA
>QNFJ01000279.1 GCA_003646305.1 Gammaproteobacteria bacterium
CAAGCTACCGTAATACTCCCCATTTAACTTTGCCTAAAACCAGCGATGCCCAGAAAAAAAAGTAGCCCCAATTTTGAGAAATCTCTCAACGAGCTAGAAAAAATTGTTGCTAAACTAGAAGAAGGTGACATTTCACTTGAAGAGTCCCTTCAGTCCTTTGAGAAAGGTATCGAATTGACACGTGCATGCCAAAAAGCACTCAGTGAAGCAGAGCAAAAAATTCAGATTCTTATAGAAAATGGTGGAGAGGCAAAGTTTGAGCCATTCAACGATGCATAGAATGGCTCCGCTGGCCGTTTTTATGCAAACGGGTCAGAAACGCGTTGAGCGTGCACTAGACCAATACCTTCCTGCTGAAACAACTTTACCTCAAAAACTGCACCAGGCGATGCGCTATTCAACATTGAATGGTGGCAAGAGACTTCGAGCAATTCTTGTTTACGCCACAGGGGAGGCGCTTTCAATTGAACCAGAGCAACTCGATATCGCGGCTTGTGCCGTAGAGCTTATTCACGCCTATTCGCTCGTCCACGATGACCTCCCAGCAATGGATGATGACCAATTGCGGCGAGGAAAACCGACATGCCATATTGCATTCGACGAGGCAACCGCACTGCTTACCGGCGATGCACTACAAACACTTGCTTTTCATCTCCTGTGCAAACCACAGACTGGCTTAAACGCTGAGCACGCCCTGAAAATGATAGAGCTCCTGGCGCATGCCTCCGGATCCTATGGAATGGCGGGAGGCCAGGCGGTTGACCTTGAATCAACAGGAAAAAAACTAACCCTTCCTGAACTGGAAAATATGCATATTCACAAAACCGGTGCGCTCATTCGTGCCTCGGTCAAACTTGCTGCATTATCACACCCTGACCTCGATCCTGCTATTGAAAAAAGGCTGGATCATTACGCAAAGTGTATTGGATTGGCTTTCCAGATTCAGGACGATATCCTTGATGAGGAGAGCAACACCGATACCCTTGGTAAAACAGGTGGAAAAGATCGCGCCAATAACAAGGCGACTTACCCCTCCCTGCTTGGCTTAAAGGGCGCAAAAGAAAAGGCTGTGGCCCTTCATAATGAAGCCATTAACAGCCTTGAGCCGCTTGATGATAAGGCCAACCTACTGAGAGCTCTTTCGGATTTCGTCATCCATCGTCATCACTAGGTTGCATCTAGCCTCTCAGAATCAGATAATTAGGGTTTCGGGCAGTCTTTTTGGAAATAAGCTATTTCCCACTGGGCCAGCCCATCTAATCATGCCGAGCATCTGAGGCTTATCTTAAAAATAGCAAATGGCTGAACAATATCCTCTACTTGATTTAATTAATTCTCCTTATGATCTTCGAGAGCTTCCTCAAGATGATCTGGTCACACTTGCAGGTGAGCTGCGAGAATTTTTAATCGAGAGTGTCAGTCAGTCGGGCGGACACTTCTCTGCAGGACTTGGTACGGTTGAACTAACCGTTGCCCTTCATTATATTTTCAACACCCCACAAGACCAGCTTGTATGGGATGTAGGCCATCAAGCCTACCCGCACAAAATTCTGACTGGCCGAAAAAACTCCATTCAGACTATTCGAAAAAAAGACGGCCTTTCAGCCTTTCCAAAACGTTCTGAAAGTGAATACGACAGTTTCGGTGTCGGTCATTCAAGCACCTCGATTAGTGCTGCGCTTGGCATGGCAATCGCAGCAAAACTTGATGGCCGTCAGGACAGGATGATTGCCGTGATTGGTGATGGTGGAATGACTGGAGGCATGGCCTTTGAGGCGCTTAATCACGCTGGTGCTATCGATGCTAACATCCTCGTTATCCTCAATGATAACGATATGTCTATCTCCCCTAATGTGGGCGCACTCAGCAATTATCTCGCGAAAATCCTATCCAGCAAGCTCTACTCCAATATGAAGCGGGGTAGTAAAAAAGTCCTGGGTACCGTCCCTCCCATCTGGGAACTCGCCCGCAGAACCGAAGAGCATCTTAAGGGGATGATCGTACCGGGCGTACTTTTTGAAGAGCTTGGTTTTAATTACATCGGTCCTGTGGACGGTCATGACATGGATGCGCTGGTTTCAACACTAAGAAATATCCAGAAACTAGAAGGACCACAATTTCTTCACATCGTCACCCAAAAAGGTAAAGGTTACCTCCCCGCAGAAAATGACCCAGTCGGCTACCACGGAGTCTCTTCTTTCGACCCCGAACTCGATGAATTGCCTAAATCTGAACCGACACAACCAACCTATACTCAGGTTTTTGGTCAGTGGCTCTGTGATATGGCCGAAGTTGAACCAAAACTCCTTGGCATTACCCCTGCTATGCGCGAGGGATCAGGACTCTTCGAGTTTTCACAACGGTTTCCTGAGCGCTATTTTGATGTTGGCATTGCCGAACAACACGCCGTCACTTTAGCCGCAGGAATGGCCTGTCAAAATTTCAAACCGGTTGTTGCCATCTACTCCACCTTTCTGCAACGTGCCTACGATCAACTTATTCATGATGTATCCATTCAGAACCTGCCTGTTCTATTCGCGATTGATCGTGCCGGGGTCGTTGGCCCAGACGGCCCGACTCATGCGGGGATATTTGATCTAGGCTTTATGCGCTGCCTCCCCAACATGGTCATCATGGCGCCTTCGGATGAAAATGAATGTCGGCAGATGCTCTATACCGGCTTTCTCTGCGATGGTCCTGCTGCAGTCAGATATCCTCGGGGGTTTGGGCCAGGTGTCAGTACAGATAAAGAGATGACCGCCCTTCCTATCGGAAAAGGTAGAGTGATTCGAGAAGGTAAAAAGATCGCCATTCTAGCCTTTGGCAGTATGGTTTCGCTAACTTCACCTGTTGCAGAAAAACTGAATGCAACACTGGTTGATATGCGTTTTGTAAAGCCTGTTGATGAAGCACTCATTCAGCAAATGGCCGCCCAACATGACTTGCTCGTCACCATCGAAGAAAATAGCGTGATGGGTGGTGCAGGCAGTGCTGTTAATGAATTCCTTATCCAGCAGAAAATTCTTCAACCTGTACTGAATATCGGTCTTCCTGATGAATATCCTATACAGGGCAGCCGTGAAGAGGTTTTCACCGATTGCCAAATTGATAGTGCTAGTATCGAAAAGCGCATCAAGCAGTTCTGC
>QNFJ01000280.1 GCA_003646305.1 Gammaproteobacteria bacterium
ATCGCTGAAGCGGTTAAGAAAGAGCAGCCAGATGACACGATGGAAGCGATTGATAAAGCTTGGGAAGATAAGGAGATTCGCTTTGATGATCCTGTTCAGTCCGGTTGTGAATCATCGTGCAGCGGTGGTTACTCAGCACAATCAACACCAGAAACACCTGTTACATGGCGTAAAGCCGCTGATTGATTAGCGGCTTAACTGCCATATAAGGAGAAAAAAATGTCTTACTTTAATAATTTGTTTTTTGGGATTTATCCTTACATTGCGATTTTTGTTTGCCTAATTGGCTGCTGGATTCGTTTTGATCGTGAACCCTACACGTGGAAAGCAGGCTCTAGCCAAATGCTCAATTCGAAAGATATGAGAATCGGCAGTAACCTGTTTCATGTTGGCGTTATATTTGTCTTGATGGGCCACTTTGTCGGTCTATTAATGCCTGAAGCGATTTACCATGTTTTCATCAGCACTGAGAGTAAACAGCTGTTGGCAATGCTGAGTGGCGGGTTTTTTGGTCTAGTTTGCCTAGTAGGTTTAGTGATGCTGCTTAGACGCCGCCTGACTGATCCACGTGTCCGCGCCACATCAAGCAATTCAGATATCTTTATTTTAGGTCTGTTGTTGGTACAGCTTATTCTGGGTCTATTGACGATTATTGCCTCAACAAGCCATATGGATGGTTCTGTGATGGTTCTACTTGCCACTTGGGCACAAAGCATTGTCACCTTTCAAAGTGCACAAGCTGCTGAAGCGATGGAAACAGTGGGAATTATCTATAAACTGCACGTTTTTGTCGGTTTGACCATGATTCTGGCTTTCCCATTTACCCGTTTAGTGCATGTAATCAGCGCACCTATCTGGTATTTAGGCCGTCGTTATCAGATCGTTAGACAGCGTTAAATTCATCAAACTTAGAGTCAGGACAGCAGTAGGTTGTCCTGACTCTAGTAGATGATTTTCTACCTATTTTTTAGAGAGTATTATGAGTAACTGTGGTGTACAGCCGAAAGGCGCAGAGAGTAAGCCCCTGCCTGAAATTCGAGTTAATGGCGTTCTTATAGATGAGAAGCTTTATGCAGAGGAACTGCAGTACCACCAGGCCACTACTTTTGAATCGGCTCTTCAAAAAGCAGGACAGGCATTGGTTATTCGCCAGCTTCTGGTTAATGAAGCAGGGGATGATGTTGCTGAAGATGAAGAGGCGGCAATTCAAAAAGTTATTGAAGAAAACAGTGCTTGTTCAGAGCCTTCTGAAGAAGATTGCTGTCGTTATTTTGAAAATAACAGTGAGCGTTTTAAAACAGAAGTCTTGTTAGAAGTTGACCATATCCTCTTAGCGGCACCGAAAGATGATATTGAAGAACGCAGTGAGGCAAAGGCAAAAGCAAGCGCGATCATTGAGCAGTTAAAAGAAGATCTATCCCTTTTTGCCGCATTAGCAGAGCAGCACTCAATTTGCCCCTCCAATAAAATGGGCGGCTCATTGGGGCAGATCGGTAAAGGACAAACAGTTCCAGAATTTGAAAAACAGCTAGTCAGACTTCCTGAAGGACTAGCAGAAACCCCAATCGAAAGCCGTTACGGTTTTCATGTAGTACGTATAAATAGAAAAGTAGAAGGCAAGCAACTTGAGTACCCAATGGTTGCCGAAAAAATAAAACATTACCTTACCCAGAAAGCATCCCAGCTTTCTATCCAGGCGTATATCCAGACGTTAGTTGAGAAAGCGAAGATTGAAGGAATCCAGATTGGTTTTAGTGATGAAAATATCGTTATATAAGGTATAACCTTGTACCAATTATGGTAATATGTACACAAATAGCAACGCGCAACTTTTGTGGTCAATTTTTTGTTTGTTTTAGGTAAGGAAAATAGTATGAAATTAAGTAAATTAGCTGCAGCAATTTCTGTTGCGGCACCTTTAGCGATCGCTTCTCCGCTTGCATCGGCCGAGGATGATGCATTTTTAATTGAGTCAGATATGGGCAAGATTAATTTGGATCTTCGTGTACGCTATGAAGGTGTGAATGACGATTCGCCCAAAAAAGATGCTGAAGCATTCACCGCGCGAGTTCGCCTCGGTTATTTAACACCTGATTTTGCGGGCTTCAAGGCTTTTGCAGAGCTTGAATCGACGGTCTCCCTACTAAGTGGTCGGGAATATAATGACAAGACCCTCAACCCAGGTTCAAGTAGAGGGAAATATTCAGTTATTGCTGACCCTGACAATAATGAGCTGAACAGGGCATGGGTTTCATACTCTGGTTTTGCTGATAGTTTGATCAAACTGGGGCGCCAGCGGATCATTTTTGATAATGCACGTTTTGTGGGCAACGTTGGATGGCGTCAGAATGAGCAGACTTTTGACGCGTTGACCTTCGCCAACACATCATTTGCAGACACAACCATCGTTGCAGGTTATGTAAATGACGTGCATACGATCCTCGGAACGCATGTCGAGGCAGAAGTACCGGTTGTTAACATTAAATATTCAGGTCTCCCATTTGGCGATATCATCGCTTATGGCTATTACATCGATTTTGATGATAATGCAGCAACCGACCGGGATACAATTGGGTTACGGTTTACGGGTTCTACTAACGTATCTGAAAGTGTAAAAACAGTTTATACAGCAGAATATGCACAGCAGGATGCAGACAAACGAGGAACTAGTAAAAAATCACTAGATTATTACATGCTTGAAGCGGGTGCCACTTTTACAGGTGTCACAGCAAAGGTTGCACGTGAATCTCATGAAGGTAACAAAAATGCGGGTGTTGCGTTTGATACGCCTTTGGGAACTAACCATGCCTTTAGCGGTTGGGCTGATCAGTTCTTGGTAATTCCTACAGATGGTCTTGAAGATACCTTTTTCACCCTTAGCACAAAATTGGCGGGCGTGAAGTTGGCGGCTATTTATCATGACTTTGAAGCCGATGATAGTGGCGTTGATTATGGTGACGAAATAGATTTTCTGGTTGCTAAAAAGTTTGGCAAAAATTACTCGCTTCTTCTTAAATATGCTAAGTATGAGCGTGGAGATCGAATCAGTGGGAAAGTTGATACTGACAAGCTCTGGGTTCAGGGTGAAGTGAAGTTCTAAGTTTTAACTAGAACGTCTAAGAAAAAGGTTCTGGAGGTTG
>QNFJ01000281.1 GCA_003646305.1 Gammaproteobacteria bacterium
GACTCTGAACGGGAGAGAAAGTTTGGCTTTACCTTTGCTCCCTCTGGTTTTTTGATTAAGCAGTAACCGACAGGATAATTAACCGCATGAAACTAGGTGAGTTGCTAGTTAGTCAGAATAAAGTCACAAACCGTGACATTGAGCGTGCTTTTTTGGCGCAAAGTGAGATGGGTGGCCTGTTTGGACAAGTTCTTGTTAAGCTGGGGCTGGTTTCTGAACTTGATGTTGCGCACGCGCTGAGCGAACAGCTCTCGACTCCCTTTTTAACAGAGTCTGGCTATCCAGAATCCCCCTTATTTATTGAGGGATTGTCGTACGAATTTCTAGTCAGTAACCATGTTGTTCCGGTTGACGTAGAGCGCAAGCCGCTCCTTTTTTCTGCAGCCATTCCGCAAGATACCTATCTATCAAAAGCACTGTCGCTAGTTCTTGGGGAGCCTGTGGAAATACAGTTGGGTCTTGAGGTCGATATTGCGGCTGCGCTGAAAAAGCATACGGAAGAAGAGGAAAGCGAAGCTGATGAAGAGCTGCTGGATGATCACTTTGAGGGTGATGAAGAGTTTGTTGAGCACCTGAAAGACTTGGCAAGTGGTGCGCCGGTCATTCGTCTGGTGAACCAAATAATCCACCGTGCGGTGGATATGGGGGCTTCGGACATTCACATTGAGCCATTTGAAGAAGGGTTGTTTTTGCGTTATCGCGTCGATGGCGTAATTCAAGATATGCCGGACCCGCCAGCCCCTTCACTGTCAGCTGCAATTGCCTCACGCATTAAGTTGTTAGCGAGCATGAATATTGCTGAACGCCGGCTTCCACAAGATGGGCGGATTATGATTCGCGTCAAGGGCCACGAGCTAGATTTGCGCGTCTCAACAATCCCTACCGTGCACGGTGAGAGCATCGTCATGCGAGTACTCGACCGGAAAAATATACAGCTAAGTTTGGAAAGCATGGGCTTTAGTGCAGATACGCTGAAGCATTATTTGGAACTGCTGCATCGACCGCATGGCGTACTTCTGGTGACAGGTCCGACAGGCTCAGGAAAAACAACAACCTTGTATGCATCACTGGCGACACTTGATGCGCGAGGTGTCAAAATTGTAACAATTGAAGACCCTGTAGAATATCAGCTGGGAGGCATTAACCAGGTGCAGGTGCAAAGCCAGATTGATTTCTCCTTTGCTAGAGCCTTGCGCTCAATTTTGCGTCAAGATCCAGATGTCATCATGGTGGGTGAGATGCGTGATGAAGAAACTGCTAAAATTGCCGTTCAATCGGCGTTAACAGGGCATTTGGTGTTATCCACGCTGCACACGAATACTGCTTCAGGCGCCATTATTCGGTTGGAAGATATGGGTGTGGAGCGCTACTTGGTAACCTCGGCGGTCACTGGTGTATTGGCGCAAAGGTTGGTTCGTACGCTCTGTGTAAAATGTAAAAAGGCTGTTGAGCTAAATGAAGAGGCTATCGAGCATAATGGATTAAAGCGGTTTTTGCCGGAGGGACAGACAAAGATTTACGCCGCTAAAGGTTGTGAAGCGTGCAGGCAAACGGGTTATCAAGGTCGAACCGCTATTCACGAGCTATTCGAAATGGATGAGGAGATGCAAAAAGCAATTCTTCGTGGTGATGACGGCATGGCACTGCACAGAACAGCACGTAGTCGCGGCATGATTACTTTGTACGAAGATGGTTTGCGCAAAGTTGTCTCGGGTGCGGTCTCATTGGAAGAGCTTCTGCGGGTGACGCAAGAGCAGAGTGAAGAAGATCAGCAGGTGGTGCTAGATGCATAGCGTCGTGTGGTGCGTAGAAAAGGAGTCTGCTGGTGGCAGAGTTTCTCTATAGAGCTGTTCGGCGCGACGGCACGATAGCCGAGGGACAACTGTCTGCAGTCTCTCAAGATGCCGCATCGCGGGATTTGCGCCAACAAGGGTTGACGCCACTTCAGTTGTCACCAGGAGGGACGGCGCAGACGCCGCAATTTCAAAGCAAGGGCAAAATGCCAACACGCGATGACGTCTTGGCGATAACGAGTGAGCTGTCTGTGTTATTGCGGTCGGGCCTGCCGATTGATCGTGGCTTGAAGGTTCTGATCGACATGAGTCATCGAGATGAAGTTAGCGGTCTGCTGACGAACATGCTTGATACGGTTAAGGGCGGAAAGCGGCTGAGTCAGGCGCTAGAGTCATACGGAGAGCTCTTCGGTAGTTTTTACATTAGTATGGTTCGTTCAGGTGAGACTAGCGGACACCTGTCAGATGTGATGAGCGACCTAACCGCCTACCTTGAAAATGCAAAAGCGGTACGAGGCAGGGTCACTTCGGCATTGATTTATCCAATGATTTTATTTGTTGTGGCGACCTTGTCTGTTATAGCAATGCTGGGGTTTGTTGTGCCCCAGTTTGAGGCGCTTTTTCTAGATATGGGCGATGCCCTTCCACTGCTGACGCGCGGGGTGATTGGGGCTGGAGACTGGTTAAAGCAGTATGGGCTGATTGTTTTGCTGGTTTTGTCTTTGTTGGGATATTTTCTTAAAAGGTGGCTAAAGACCGAAAATGGCAAACGATGGCTAGATGAAAAAATGTTAAAATTGCCCGTGTTAGGTGGGGTTGTGTTCAAATACGAGATTGCCAAATTCTCCCGAACAATGGGAACTCTTTTGGGTAATGGTGTGTCAATACTGCAGTCGATATCAATCGCAACGGGTACGGTGGGAAACGTTTACATCAGAGATACGCTGCAAACGCTGGACTCGGCGGTGAAGCAGGGAGTGCGGATGTCTGTTGCCATGGAAGAGGCAAAGACATTTACCCCGATGGTTATTCAAATGGTTCGTGTGGGCGAAGAGTCTGGCAATGTTGACAAAATGATGCTCGAACTGGCGCGAGTCTATGAGAATGAGGTGGAAGCGGGCGTGAGCCGTAGTCTGACTCTGCTTGAACCACTACTTATTCTGGGTATGGGTTTGGTCATCGCAGTGATTATTATTGCAATTTTAATGGGAATTTTGTCGGTAAATGATGTGGCAATGTGAACCGCAGAATTTTTTATTCGAGATTTTTAAATAAAGAGGATTAAAGTGTTTTCAATGACATTAGGCAGAAAAAAACAGCACTTGGGTTTTACCTTGATAGA
>QNFJ01000282.1 GCA_003646305.1 Gammaproteobacteria bacterium
CCCAACCTACAGTAAAGACGGAAAAATCATGACAGAAAGCAGCCTGCCTATTCAGGACTACGCGCTACTAAGCGATGAAGAATGCGATAGCCGTATTCGAGCAGCCAAAGAAAAGCTGGGAGACCGTTGTGTCATTCTCGGGCATCACTACCAACGTGATGAAGTTTTTCAGTATGCAGATCTTTCAGGTGACTCTCTAAAGCTTTCAAGAGATGCCGCCAAAACAGATGCCGAGTTTATCGTTTTCTGTGGCGTACATTTTATGGCAGAAGGGGCGGATATTCTCTCCGCCGATCATCAGAAGGTGATCCTGCCTGATTTGGCCGCTGGTTGCTCAATGGCTGATATGGCTGATTTAGCCAAAGTAGAACGCTGTTGGCGAGAATTAAGTGAAATACTCGATGCAGATAATAGCATTACGCCTGTCACCTATATTAACTCAGCAGCCGATCTGAAAGCCTTTTGTGGTCGTCATAACGGGATTGTTTGTACCTCCAGTAATGCACGTCAGATTCTTGAGTGGAGCTTTAATCAGCGCGAGAAAATACTTTTCTTCCCTGATCAGCACCTAGGCCGGAATACCGGCTATGAGATGGGTATCCCGCTTGAAGAGATGGTCATATGGGATTTTAATAAACCCATGGGTGGGCTGACCAAAGAAGAAATTCTTAATGCCAGAATGATTCTCTGGAAAGGTTTTTGCTCAGTACATCAGATGTTCCGTCCAGAACAGATTGATAACTTTAAGGCGCAGTATCCTGAAGCCAGAGTGATCTCGCATCCAGAATCAAGCTTCGAAGTTTGCCAAAAGTCCGATCGACTTGGCTCAACAGAAATGATTCTGAAAATCGTCCGTGAATCAGAAAAAGGCAGCCGCTGGTTAGTCGGAACAGAGCTAAATCTAGTCAATCGCCTGGCAGAAGAGATGAAGCCGAAAGGGGTTGATGTCCACTTTATGTCGCCCACTGTTAGCATGTGTTCGACTATGTTCCGAACCGACCCGCAACATCTCGCCTGGGTGCTAGAAAATCTTGTGGCCGGGATTGTTGTTAACCAGATAACAGTTGAAGCAGAAGATGCAAAACAGGCAAAACTGGCGCTGGATAATATGCTGGCAGTGATTTAATCGATCAATGGGTCAGCGTTGTTGGTCGTTAAACGGCTTGCTTTTCCTCTCACCATCATGCGAGCCATAAATGACCCTCATACCAAATATGATTTTTAACGCCCAGCGGCAGCTAAATATTAAATACAAAGTAACCAAAGTGCAGAGCTGTGAGGAAAACTTAAAGAAGTAGCAGCTAAACGCTGACAGCCCTCGCTTTCTAACCCTCCGTACCTGTAAAATAACCACCGAGTTGACTAGACAATCGCTGTTTCGCCTTTGTGGTGGAATGGAGGAAAGTCCGGGCTCCATAGAGCGGGATGCCAGGTAACGCCTGGGAGGTGAAAGCCTACGGAAAGTGCAGCAGAGAGTAGACCGCCTTATCTCTTCTTGTAAGCGATAAGGTAAGGGTGAAAGGGTGCGGTAAGAGCGCACCGCGCAACTGGTAACAGTTGTGGCATGGTAAACCCCATCCGGAGCAAGACCAAATAGGGAGGCAGTGGTTCGCCACATCGTGTTGCTCGCACGGCTTCCGGGTAGGTCGCTTGAGATATACGGTGACGTATTATCCAGATGAATGATTGTCCACGACAGAACCCGGCTTATCGGTCGACTCACCTTTTTGGCTAAAAGCCGCAGACTATTTTGAAATGGTCTGCGGCTTTTTTATGGCTGTTTATGAATTCTTAACGTGCCGACTTTTTCATATTTTTTTCTATTTCCCAGAAAATGCGAGATTTTGTTTAACAAAGCCCGCCAACTTTATGATTAAAAAAGCCTTTCTTTTGCTTAAACTTGCGGTAAACGAGAACTTCGTCAAAAAAGCGCTAAGTCTTTGTCATAAAAGGAAGAATTTATGGAAAAACAGGGTTGACTCTCACTGTTTTCGTTCCTATAGTGAGTAGAAGTGGAGAAAAGTGGGTTAAAGGGGATAATTTTGTTTCGCGGAGTCAATAACATTAATTTGGATGCCAAGGGGCGGTTTGCAATCCCTACTCGTTATCGAGAGGAGTTGCGCGTTTCCTGTGCATCTCAGTTGGTGGCGACAATTGATGATAGCGAGAAATGCCTTCTTGTTTACCCGCTGCCCGAATGGGAAAAAATTGAGCGAAAGCTGGTTGAGCTGCCTTCTATGAATAAGCAGGTAAAAAAGTTCAAGCGTCTTTTGATTGGGCATGCGACAGATTGTGATATGGATGGGCAAGGCCGGGTTTTACTCACCGCGCCGTTACGTAAATTTGCCGAGTTGAATAAGAAAGCGGTTTTAATTGGTCAGGGTAACAAGTTTGAGCTTTGGGATGAAGAAACTTGGAATACTCGCCGTGATGAGTGGCTTGAAGAGGAAAGTCTGGAAGATTCAGATGATCTCGCGCCAGAGCTTGGCTCCCTCTCGTTTTAACGGCTTGCGGCAATGGAGGCTGTTCACGAAACGGTATTGCTGAAAGAGGCAGTGCAGGGGCTGAATATTGTTGAAGGCGGTATTTATGTTGATTGCACCTTTGGGCGAGGCGGTCACAGTCGGGCGATACTCGATAAGCTAGGGGCTTCGGGCCGTTTGTTGGCTCTGGATAAAGATCTGGATGCGGTGAATTCTATGAATGCACAACAGTTACAGGAAGATGCCAGGTTCGAATTGGAACACGGAAGCTATACGACGCTAGAAGCGCAGATTAAAAAAAGAGGCTGGGCGGGGAAAGTGTCGGGCATACTGATGGATCTGGGTGTCTCATCGCCTCAGTTGGACCAGGCTGAAAGAGGCTTTAGCTTTATGAAGGATGGGCCGCTTGATATGCGAATGAATCGTTCATCAGGCGAGACCGCTGCAGAATGGCTCGCGACAGTGGAGGAAGAGCGTTTGCGGCAGGTGATTCGTCAGTATGGTGAGGAACGCTTTGCAAAACGGATTGCGAATGCCATCGTGCTTGCTCGGCAGGAGCAGTCCATCGAGACGACGCATCAACTGGTTGCAATCATTGAGGCGGCTATCCCGGTAAAAGAAAAAGGAAAGCACCCCGCAACGCG
>QNFJ01000283.1 GCA_003646305.1 Gammaproteobacteria bacterium
AGACCGAAGGAAGGACCTTTCTTTGGGAATAGTTACTAGGTTAACGTAACTTGCCCTCTTCCAATTACTGGAGTTGCACTTCAGAGTTGAATGCACGGTTAACTGTCAGGTACCGCAAGATCATATTCCCCGTAAAAGCTATGCATTATTCCTTGCGGAACCTGACGCAGGGGGCAGGGTGATTTACGGCTCCAATTTTTACTCCATGTTTGCTGTATGTGCTCGATAGAAGAGCAACAAGCAAATAGCATATTGTTCAATATAGTCGATTAAAGCTCAGTCACGCCTCCTTTGTAGCTCATTTAATGCTAGAGTTTGAGCTATGTAGATTTTTGCTTGAGCTTAAAAGGGAAGGTTAAGAATGGTGTTATCAGGTAATGCGGCAAAACTGGCTGAATATATCCATGCCAATCCATCGCTGTCATCCAAGGCTTTATTTGTAGGGGCTGGCTTGAGTGTTGGTTATGCAACGGTCAAGCGGTTACTAACACAACTGGTCTCCGAGGGCTTAGTGCAAACCTCTGGTAAGGGGCGGGCGACACGTTATTTGGTGGGGCAGGACTTTGAGCTGCTTTACCCGCTTGATCTTGATCTCTATTTTTTAAAGGAGATTGATGAGCGAGTGATTAAAACTCACTTTAACTGGACACTGTTAAGGGAGAGTTTGTCTCACGTTGAATTATTTACACCGGCAGAAATGGAGCGGCTGGTGGATTTGCAAAACCGGTATAGAGATAACATTTCAGAACTTAGTGAACAAGAGTATGAAAGCGCTTTGGAGCGGCTAGCTGTTGATTTAAGCTGGAAGTCTTCACAGATTGAGGGGAACACCTATTCTTTACTTGAAACCGAGCGGTTGTTGAAAGAAAAAGAGACCGCTGAGGGTAAACCACGTGATGATGCAACGATGTTGCTTAACCATAAAGAGACGTTGGATTTCATCTTTTCCCATGAGGGTTTGGTCTCTCCTTTGAGTATTGCTGCAATTGAGAATATCCATAGCTTTTTGATGAAGGAGCTGGGTGTGGCGCGCAATATACGCCGTCGTAAGGTGGGCATTACGGGCACAAACTATCTACCGCTGGATAATGAGTTTCAGATTCGTGAGGCATTACAACTGACTTGTGAGCTGGTTAATTTAAGAAGTAATATTTTTGAAAAAGCACTATTGGTCTTGGTGTTGCTCTCCTATATTCAGGCTTTTGATGATGGGAATAAGCGCACTGCAAGAATAGTGAGTAATACAGTTTTGATTGATAATCACTATTGCCCACTCTCATTTCGTACGGTGAGTTCTATTGATTATAAAAAGGCGATGCTAATTTTTTATGAGCAGAATAATATTTCGGCATTTAAGAAGATATTTATAGAGCAGTTCGAATTTGCGGTGAATACTTACTTTTAAAAGGCATCTTGATGGTTCCTAACTGTCAGTTTTGTCTCTTTATGCGCGATAAACAGCAGCAAGTTTAGAGGCCACCTCTCTAAACGATTCACGCATTCCTGTGGGTTCTAACACCTCTACTTTGTCGGCAAAGCTTTGTAGCCACCAGCGTAGATCTAGTGTGTCGGTGAGAGTGGCCTCTAGTAATATTCTGCCATCATCTTGTCGGGTCAGCTGCTGGTTTTTAGTGAGGGGTGTTTCAGCTAAATGTGAGGCTCTTTCAGCATCGAACAAGACTTTAAGTTCTATTGTGTCTTTCTGGATTGGGTAAGAAAATTGCTGATCACTTTCTATGTATTGCTGAAGGTTGAACTCTTTATTTATCTTTAATGGCTCATCAGAAAAGATAACTTTGGTGAAGCGATGCAGCGCAAATTGTTTGATGTCTCCGTAGTCCCATAGCGTGCAGATTAGATAGATAGCCCCCATTCTTGAGACGATACCCAGTGGATGAATTAAGTACTCTTTGGCTTGCTTGCTGCCTTTTGTAATGTACTGAGCAGTGATTGTTTTCTCTTCTAAAAGTGCTTGGTAAATCGTTTGCTGCAGGTCAGGGTCTATGGTGGGTTTTTGAAGTACAGGCCCTCGCTCAATGACTGCTGCTTTATCAGGCCATTTGCGTAGTTTAGAGTCAGACTGGTCACTAAGAATTGATCGAGCACGATCAAAATAGGGCCTTAATAATGACAGTGTTGCAGAAGGTAATAGGGGGGTTAAATAGGATTCGGCCATCTCGAATGCAAGTGCGGTAACAGGTCCCATTCCGGGGAGATCTGAGACCGCTGCTTCTTCGATCCAGTACCAGAAGTTCTTACGTCCTTCACAGTCACAATTGATCGGGAATTGGCCGCTGAGCTTGTTTAAGTCACGCTGAATGGTGCGGGTGTCTACCGTATAAGCCTTCACCTAATAAAATACTCTTTAACTGGGGTACGGTGATTCTGCGAGGGTGGCGGGGGATCTTTGTAAGCATCACCCACTGGCGATATAGGGTTTCGTCTGATCGGCTCATGGTACTCAATTTATAATTTTTTGAGAGGCTGCCTCAACTATACGACAAAGGAGATCGCAAAAGAGCTTTAATAGCGACTTTGTTTGTCGTATAAGTTTGTTATTCTATTCATGCGCTGATTTGATCAATAGCTTGCAAAGCGCTCTATAAATTCTGCTAAAGCGTTGGAGGTAAGCTCTCCAGCTTCTACCGTGGAGAAGATAATGTCATTACAGCAACTGTTTAAAGCCCATTTAGATGAGCAGTCACCTCAAATTATTGCCAAACAACTGGGCTATTGCACAACCGATAAAATCACAGCTCGGATAGAGTCAATGATCAATAGCCGTTACCTTGATCTGGATAAAAGTGGTTTTGATCTGCGTTACTCAACCCCTAACTTAATCCGCAAGCTGGCCGAGATCTTTGCGATACCCTCTCTCTTATGTGACAAGGTAATTGAAGAGATTGAGGCAGAATTGCTGGCAAAGAGAAAACGCTTTAAACCTTACATCTTTATTGAAACCGGTTTTAAGCGAACCAGTCAGCCTGTCTTTATATTGGCCACGTTGCAAAGTAACCGCTTTTTGACTGTTGATGAGGCGATTTGTGAGCGACCACTAAATGATCAGCTCGAACCTATTCAGGAGCAGATTAAGGATCACTATCGGCAACAACCGGTGATTGATATG
>QNFJ01000284.1 GCA_003646305.1 Gammaproteobacteria bacterium
GGCTCGGTGAGGCACATTGTCCCGCTCCATTCACCTTCAATCATTTTGGGCATGAACTTCTGCTTAACTTCGTCACTGCCAAAGCGGCTAATGGCGTTGCAGGCGCCGTAAGTTAGCTCTGGGTACATGGCGAAGGAGAGATTGCTGGAGCAGAGCATTTCACCAAACAGCATATAAAGAGAATGGGGAAAACCTTGCCCGCCAAATTCCTGGGAGGCCATCAAAGAGGGCCAGCCAGCTATTTTGTATTGTTGGTAGGCCTCGTCAAAACCTTTCGGTACAGTGACTTTTCCCTCTTCAAAATGGCAGCCTTCCTCATCCCCTGTTCTATTGAGCGGGAAGAGTAGCTCCTCACAAATTTTAGAGGCCTCTTCGAGAACTGCATTGATGATATCGGGGCTGAATTCATCCATTCCCGGTAGCTGGTTAATGTTTTCTGCGGCAAGCAGTTCATGATAAACAAACTGCATATCCCTAAGCGGTGCTTTGTAATTTGGCATGATCAGTTCCTTAAAGGTTTACCTTTTTCCAGCATCTGTTCGATACGGTCGATGGTCCCGCTTTGTCGAGCTAATTTGACAAAGTGTTGGCGTTCCAAGGCAAGCAGGTCATCTTCACTCATAGTCTCACTCATATCGGTATTACCACCACTCAAGACAGAGGCTAGCTCGTTTGAAACAACAACATCGTAATCGGTTGCTTTCCCCGATTTGTGAAAGCCATCGACTGCCATTTCCATTGCCACTTTTGCGGAGAGGCCGGGGAGGCGGTATTCATAAGGTTCAGGTGGGCTGTAGCCCTCGACTAGTGAAAGGGCCTTTGCTTTTGCATCGGCGAGTAGTCGGTCGCGATTCATGCTGATGTCATCGTCTTTACCTAAAAAGAGAAGGCTTTTAGCCTCTTCAGCCGATTTGGCAACGGTGGCTGTGCTGATAATCTCAAAGGCCTTAGCGACTGCCGGCATCGGTCCTTTAGGGTGCTTGGGATTACTCTGCCAGCGGTAGAGCATCTCTTTGCAACCACCCCATGCAGGCACGAGGCCCACACCGACTTCAACCAGCCCGATATAGCTTTCTGCGTGTGCCTGGATAGCATCACAGTGGAGCAGGATTTCACAGCCACCGCCTAAAGCCATACCAGAAGGGGCACCGACAATGGGGAAGCGAGCCTGTTTTAAATTCTTATAAACCTGCTGGCCTTGTTGAACCATATTGCGAATTTCCGGCCACGCGGCGATATTGATGGCAAAGAGTAGTAGCCCAATATTCGCACCGGCAGCAAAGTTACTGCCTTCGTTATAGATCACCATTGCTTTGTAATCTTTTTGCACGATACCGAGTGATTTTTGCACCATGCCAAGGATCTGTGGATCGATGGTGTTCATCTTGCTGTGAAATTCAAGGCAGACAACACCGTCGGCAATATCCCATAAACTGGCAGAACCATTTTTTATGATCGGCTTGCTGCCAAGCTTGATATCGGAAAGCAGAAGCACGCCATCAGATCGTTCGACAGCTTTATATCCTCCATCAAGGCAGAAAAATTGCAGCTGGCCATTTTCAACCCTGTACATGGGTTTGCCAGCCGCGGTTCTTAGTAACTCAGGAACAGCCATACCTTCTGATTCAAGTTTATTGCAGAACCACTCAACACCGAGTTTATCGATCAGTTCAAAAGGGCCGAATTTCCAGTTATAGCCGAGTTTCATCGCTTGATCGATTGCCTGAATGTCATCGGCAATTTCAGGGACCAAGCTGGCGGCATAGGAGAGTGTCTTAGCCAGCACACGCCATGCATATTGGCCTGTTTTGTCATCATATTCGACTAAGGCACGAAGTCCACCTTTTCTAGCAGCACGAACGCTGGCCAGAGAAGGTTTTTTGCTGGTGCTATATTCGCCATCTGAGAGATTAATCGATTCTTTTACTTTTTTTCCGCCTTCTCGGTTAAGGCGATAAAATCCTCCTTTGCCTTTACGGCCGGTATAGCCGGTTTCGATCATTTTTTCGACCAGCGGGGGGACACTGTTGACCGAATGAAAGGCATCATTTTCTGGCAGTGTTTCCATCATGCTTTTTAGGATATGAGGCATCAGGTCTAGGCCGACCAGATCGATTAAGCCAAAAACCCCCGTGGCGGGTATCCCCATCGGCTTGCCAACAACGGCATCGGCCTCTTCAATGGTCAGGCCACCGTCTATCGCCTCTAAAACAGCACACTGAAGCCAGTAAATGCCAACACGATTACCGATAAAGCCGGGGGTGTCGTTACAACTGACCACACCTTTACCTAGCTTCTGATCGCAGAAGTCGGCCATTATCTTTAACGCTTCCGGGCGGGTTGATTTACCACCGGCCAGCTCAAGAAGCCGCATATAACGGGGTGGATTGAAAAAATGGGTGATCATAAAATCTTTACAAAAATCATCCGGCATTCCTTCGGTGAGCAGGGCGAGGGGAATGGTTGATGTATTTGATGAAACCAGTGAGCCGGGTTTACGGACAGCATCAATTTTTTTGTAGAGATTCTGTTTAATATCGAGTCGTTCGATGACCGCTTCAACAATCCAGTCAACATCGGCCAAAAGTTCCAGATGATCTTCAATATTACCGGCAGTAACCCGCTTAGCATTACGTTTGTGCATAAAGGCGGCAGGCTGTACTTTAAGCAGTTTCGCAATAGCACCTTCGGCAATAATATTTCGGTTCTCAGCGCCTTCTGGAACAATATCGAGCAGAATAACCGGTAAACCGGCGTTGGCAATATGGGCAGCAATACCGGCGCCCATTACACCGGCACCGATAACGGCGACTTTCTGGATTTCCATTAGATCGCCTCCAGAATGGTTGCGATTCCCTGTCCTCCACCAATGCACTGGGTTGCTAAAGCAAACTGTTTATCCTCGCGTTTTAAAAGCGCAGCCGCTTTGCCGGTGATCCTCGCTCCGGTTGCGCCAAGAGGATGTCCAAGAGCAATCGCACCGCCATCTAAATTGACTTTGCTTTGATCAATCTTAAGCTCTTCAATACAGGCGAGTGACTGTGAAGCAAAAGCCTCGTTAAGTTCGATAATATCAATATCAGCCATGGCCAAGCCTGCTCGCTGAAGAGCCTTTTGGGTAGAGA
>QNFJ01000285.1 GCA_003646305.1 Gammaproteobacteria bacterium
GTGCCACGCTGGCGCTCACTATTTTCGCCGCCTTCTGGCGAAGAATGATCTCAATAGTTCACTACATTCTTCAGCCAGCAATCCACCCTCTGTCTCAATGTGATGATTCAGAAAACTCGCATTAGATAACGAAAGAATGCTCCCTGCAGCGCCCCGAGCAGGGTCGCTCGCACCAAACACCAACCTTCTAACCCGCGCATTTGCAATCGCCCCCATACACATAACGCAGGGTTCCAGAGTGACATAAAGCACTGTATCAATCAGACGATAGTTTTCAGTCGCCTGACCTGCATCTCGTAATGCATTAATCTCAGCGTGCGCAGAAGGGTCATGCCGGAGTATCGGCTGATTCCAGCCTTCACCCACGCAAACACCCTCTCTTACCAACAATGCCCCGACAGGCACCTCACCCTGCTGCTCTGCTTTTTGAGCCAAAGTGATTGCTCGCCGCATCCACTCCAGGTCTGACATCAAAATGCTATTCCCACTCTATGGTTGCAGGTGGTTTACCAGAAATATCGTAAGTAACTCGAGAGACCCCTTCAATTTCATTGATGATACGATTTGAAACAAGCCCCAGAAAGTCGTACGGCAAATGCGCCCAATGAGCCGTCATAAAATCAATTGTCTCCACAGCACGCAGTGAAACCACATAATCGTATCGACGCCCATCACCCATTACACCAACGGACTTAATCGGCAGGAAAACAACGAAAGCCTGGCTCGTTTTGTCGTACAGGTCATGCCTGTAAAGCTCATCAATAAATATCTTATCGGCCTTACGTAACAGATCGGCATATTCCTTTTTAACTTCACCCAAAATGCGCACCCCTAAACCAGGCCCCGGAAAAGGATGGCGATAAACCATATCGCGCGGCAGACCTAGTTCGACGCCAAGTTTACGCACCTCATCTTTGAACAGTTCTCGCAAAGGCTCCAGCAATTCAAGTTCCATATGCTCAGGCAGGCCACCTACATTGTGATGCGTCTTGATCACCTGCGCTTTACCCGTTTTAGCCGCTGCAGACTCGATCACATCCGGATAGATTGTCCCTTGAGCTAACCATTTAACATTTGCGAGCTTTTTCGACTCTTCTTCAAAAACTTCAACAAAAACACGACCAATGATTCGACGCTTGGCTTCGGGCTCATTTTCTCCCGCCAGCTCATCCAGAAAGCGCTTTTCCGCATCAACACGAACCACTTTGAGCCCCATGTGCTTAGCAAACATCGCCATCACCTGATCCCCTTCATTTTCACGAAGAAGACCATTATCGACAAATACACAGGTCAGTTGATCGCCGATCGCTCGGTGCAGCAAAGCCGAAACCACCGAAGAATCGACACCACCTGAGAGCCCAAGTAACACCTCATCATCACCCACCCGCTCGCGAACCATCGCAATACTATCTTCGATAATCTTCGCTGATGTCCACAACGCATCACAACCACAAATTTCGGTCAGAAACCGCTGAATAATACGCTGACCCTGAACGGTGTGGGTTACCTCAGGATGAAACTGCACACCATAAAAATGGCGTGACTCATCGGCCATTCCTGCAAATGGCGCGCTATCTGTACTGGCAATCGTTTTGAAACCTTCTGGCAGCTCAGAAACCCGATCACCATGACTCATCCAGACATCAAGAAGGCCATAACCCTCATCGGTTGTATGATCTTCGATATCGCGCAATAACTGCGAGTGGCCCCGCGCCCGAATCTGCGCATAGCCAAACTCACGGTGTTCTGAAGATTCAACCTTCCCACCTAGCTGCACCGCCATCGTTTGCATGCCGTAACAGATACCCAAAACCGGTACGCCTTGCTCAAATACAGCTTTAGGGGCAGCTGGTGCCGAGTCACCAATTGTTGAATCAGGACCACCTGAGAGAATAATGCCTTTGGGGGCAAATTCTTTAAGCTCTACCTCGCTAATTTCCGGGTCTCTCAGCTCACAATAAACACCTGCTTCACGAATACGACGAGCAATTAACTGCGTATATTGCGAACCGAAATCAAGAATTAGAATTCTGTGGTTATGGATATTGCTGCTCATAAGGTTCTCTGAAAAATAAGTTAAAAAAAACAAAGCCCGTACCATATTAAATACGATACGGGCTGCTCGTGAAACTAGTGACTAGCTAACACGATAGTTTGGTGCCTCTTTGGTGATGGCCACATCATGCACATGACTTTCCCGCATACCCGCCGATGTTACACGGACAAAAACTGCCTTTTCATGCAGTAGCGAGATCGAACCGCAACCGGTATAGCCCATGCTCGAACGAACGCCACCCAACAACTGATGAACAATCGCAATAACGCCACCTTTGTAGGGAACACGCCCTTCAATCCCTTCTGGAACAAGCTTTTCAGCTGATTCTGTTCCTTCCTGAAAATAACGATCACTCGAGCCCTGCTGTTGCGACATTGCACCCAGAGAACCCATCCCACGATAGGATTTATAAGAGCGTCCTTGATATAACTCAACCTCGCCAGGCGCCTCTTCTGTTCCGGCAAAAAGGCTCCCCATCATGATGGCATGAGCGCCGGCTGCAAGTGCTTTAGCAAGATCACCGGAATAACGGATACCCCCATCGGCGATCAAAGGCACGCCTGTCCCTTTCAGCTCATCAGCCACATCCGAAATTGCGCTAATCTGCGGAACACCGACTCCTGCCACAATACGAGTCGTACAAATAGAGCCCGGACCAATGCCCACTTTTACCGCATCAGCGCCCGCTTCAACTAGCGCCCTCGCTGCAGCGGCTGTGGCAATATTGCCACCAATCACCTGTATTTGCGGATAAGTTTCCTTTACCCAGCGGACGCGATCAAGAACCCCTTTTGAGTGCCCATGCGCGGTATCGACAACGATCACATCAACACCTGCAGCAACAAGCAACTCAACGCGCTCTTCCGTACCTGCACCTGTACCCACCGCAGCACCCACTCTTAATTGCTCCTGCGTATCTTTACAGGCCTGAGGGTAATCTTTAGCTTTCTGAATATCTTTTACGGTAATCATGCCACGCAGTTGAAAGTCATCATTTACGATCAAAACTTTCTCGATTCTGTGTTGATGCAGAAGCTGGATGGCTTCTCCTCGATCAGA
>QNFJ01000286.1 GCA_003646305.1 Gammaproteobacteria bacterium
ACAACAATCGTCGCCGATAAAACAGCCTATCCCGTTCTACTTTCCAACGGCAACCGAATCGACTCTGGTGAGCAAGAAGAAGGACGCCACTGGGTAAAATGGGAAGACCCTCACCCAAAACCCAGCTACCTATTCGCACTGGTTGCCGGAAAGCTGGCCGTGACCGAATCAACTCACACTACCCCGTCCGACCGAACAATCACCCTACAGATTTTTGTTGAGCCGCACGATCTGGACAAATGCGACCACGCCATGCAATCCCTGAAAAAAGCGATGCAGTGGGACGAAGAAGTTTATGGGCGTGAATACGACCTCGATCTTTATATGATCGTTGCTGTCAGCCATTTCAATATGGGTGCTATGGAAAATAAAGGCCTCAACGTCTTCAATACAAAATTTGTACTGGCCCGCCCCGATACGGCAACCGATACAGACTATGAAGGAATCGAAGCCGTTATCGCTCACGAATATTTTCATAACTGGAGCGGCAACCGTGTCACCTGTCGAGACTGGTTCCAACTGAGCCTAAAAGAAGGTTTTACCGTCTTCCGCGACCAAATGTTCAGCGCCGACCAAATCTCCCATGCCGTCAAACGAATCGAAGATGTCAATTTACTCAGGACGCGCCAGTTTGCTGAAGATTCGGGGCCGATGGCACACCCGATCAGGCCTGATTCCTACATTGAGATCAACAACTTCTACACCGTTACTGTCTATGAAAAAGGGGCAGAAGTGGTGCGTATGCTTCACACTTTACTGGGTGCAGAAGGTTTTCGAAAAGGCTCAGACCTCTACTTTGAACGTCATGATGGCCAGGCTGTCACGACCGATCACTTTGTCAAAGCAATGGAAGATGCCAATAACGTTGCACTCAACCAGTTCCGCCTTTGGTACAGCCAGGCCGGGACACCACTGCTCGAAGTCAGCGAACAATTTGACCCCAAAGAGGGCCTCTACAGCCTGACGATCAAACAAAGCTGCCCCAACACCCCCGGCCAAATGCACAAGAAACCGATGCATATCCCTGTCGAAATCGGGCTGCTCGATCAGGATGGCAACGCACTACCCGTCACTCTTGAAGGTGAACGGGCAACCAGCAGCGACAGTAAACTTCTTGAACTTACCCAGAGAAAAGAGACTTTTCACTTTACAAACCTGCAAAAAAGACCCGTTCTCTCGTTACTTCGCCACTTTTCGGCACCTGTTCGCCTCAAAATGGAACGCTCACTCGAAGAAAAAGCCTTCTTGCTTGCGCATGATACAGATGACTTTAACCGCTGGGATGCAGGCCAACAGCTCGCCAGCAGCTTAATCCTCAGCCAAATTACCTCTGAAAAAGAAGAAAGCCCTACCCTCTTAATTAGCGCCTTCAAAACCATTCTCGAGCAAACATGGAAAGATCCTGCCTATCTCTCCTTGCTACTCACGCTGCCCTCAGAAGCCTGGCTTGCTGAACAGATGGAGGTAGTCGATCCTGTTGCTATCCACACAACACGGCAACAGCTTAAAAAGGCCATCGCCACAGAATTTGAAGCGACCTTCATCAAACTCCATCAAACCAGCGAACTAGAGGAATCCGGTAACTTCTCCAATGCCGCGGTCGGACGCCGCACACTTAAAAACTGCTGCCTTGGCTATCTAATGGCACTACAAACAGAAACACACCAAAATTTCTGCCTGGAGCAATATAAAACCGCTGGCAATATGACAGACCAGATTGCCGCACTCTCCCTCCTCTGCCAGGAAGAAATACCCGCCCGAGAAGAGGCGCTCGACCATTTTTATGCGCAATGGAAAGAAGAGCCTTTAGTCATCGACAAATGGTTTACACTGCAAGCGACCTCATCGCTGCCTAACACTATCAGTGCCATCAAAGAACTATTGAAACACGCAGATTTTGATCTAAAAACACCCAATCGTGTTCGCTCTTTAATCGGTGCCTTCTCACAAGCCAACTCCCTACATTTTCATGCACAAGATGGCAGTGGTTACCAATTTTTAGGTGACCAAATCTGTGCGCTCGACCCATTGAACCCACAAGTCGCCTCCAGAATGGTCGGCGCCTTTACCCAATGGCATCGATTTGATAAAAACAGACAAATTCTTATCAAAGAACAACTAAACAGAATAAAAAATAACCCCCAAATCTCTCCAGACCTTTATGAGATCGTCTCGAAGAGCCTGAATTAAAAATATTCCTAAACCAAAATAATATAACTACCCCATGAATAACTATCCAGAAAAAAGCTGCGACATCTCACGCCTCGTTATGCACCCAAAATTGGTTGAAGCGGCACTCAGCGGGCAGAAAACCCAACAGCGCCGTGACGGCGTATACGCATACCCAGAAGAGATATTTGAGCTTGACGGTGTCACCTTCAAGCTCACCAGTCTGGAGCAGCAAAAGCTAGGAGAAATGAGTGATGCCGACGCGCAAGCTGAAGGCTACCCTGACCTTGCTGCTTATAAAAGCCTCATCCTGAGAATGCACCCCGGTATGACCTGGGAAAGTGAAGATTTAGTCTGGGTTCACTCATTTGAAAGAGTAACCGCAGCCTGAAGCAACCCGTCACCCGTCTTAACCAGGTTCCTACGCAGCTGCGTAGGAACCTGTTATTGAATCATTAAAAAATCCTGCGTTTTAAACTCTTCGCTTTATTTGCAACAACAACCCCAGGGTAATCAATAACGTACCAACGCCCAAAGTCAGCGTCAACGTCTCACCCAACCATAAGGCAGAAAATAAAATCCCGGCAAGAGGAATCATCAAAAACCCTAACGATACCGTAACTGCTGGTAAAATTTGCGCCACCCGAATAGAGGCCCATTGACCAAATGCCGTCGTCAAGATCCCACAATACAAAACAATCACTAGCAACTCATTACTCCACACGGTTGGCCGCGTTTCCGACCAGTAAGCCAGTGGAATAACAATCAATAAAGCAACCGCTATTTGCCAAGGTGCCAGCTCTAAAGCACTCCCTTTCCATTGATGTTTTCTCACGTGCAAAATAGAGAGCGCCCAGCATAAAGCCGCCAGCAATAACAACACGTTGCCTTTAACGACCGTCTGATCAGACCAATCA
>QNFJ01000287.1 GCA_003646305.1 Gammaproteobacteria bacterium
ATCGATGAATTGAATATCCGCCATTTCTCCAGGCAAAAAAAAGCCAAGGTGACCCCGGAGGATCGGCCCTGGCTTTCATTAGCGAGCAATTAGTCGGCGTGAGAAACCGTCACTCGGCCAGCTACTTCACGAGCAATAACCATCTTCTGGATTTGCGCCGTGCCATCACCGATTTGCAGACCCAGCAGATCCCGTAATCGCTGTTGGTGCGGATACTCATCACCATAACCGCCGTGACCGTGCAGCAAAATGCACTGATGGACAATCTCAAAGGCAATCAGCGGTGGCCACCACTTACACATCGCAGCCTCTTTGGTGTGAGGCAAACCCTGATCACGCAGCCACAGACCTTTGTAGCAGAGCAAACGTGCTGCTTCGAGTTTGGTTTCAGCTTCGGCCAAGGGGAAAGAAACGCCTTGGAATTTAGCAATTGGACGACCAAACGCTTCACGTTCGCTGACGTATTTCCAGGTCTCATCAACCGACTGCCAGGCCGCCGACAAACACTGCATGCCGATCAGGATTCGGCTGTAGTCAAACCCATGCATGACCACATGAAAACCTTTACCTTCTTCGCCAATAACGTTGCTTTGAGGAACCCTGACACCGTCAAAGTTAATCCAGCCACGACCAATATGCTTGCCGCCCAAGTCATTAAAATGACCGCGAGTGATGCCCGGCAGATCCATCGGCACAATAATCGCCGTTACACCCTTGGCTCCTTCACCGCCGGTGCGTACAAATACAATGGAAACGTCCGCCGTGTCGGCCGCTGTAATGGACGTTTTCTCTCCGTTCAAGATGTAATCATCACCATCTTTTTTGGCCGACAAGCGCAGATTAACCGCATCAGAACCCGCATGAGGCTCAGTCAATGCAATCGAAAACAGCGTCTCTCCAGAGACCAGTCCAGGCAACCACTCTTCTTTTATTGCTTCGCTGGCGTGATCACGCAAAATACCACCAATCAAACCACCAACAATAGTGACACCACCGACACTGAAATCACCGCGACAAAGCTGCTCAGTCACCAGCCCATTAGTCACACAATCAAGATTGAGGCCACCGTACTCCTCAGGAATATCGATACCGATCATACCCATATCGCCAATCTCTTTAACCAAGGTGCGATCCAGTCCGTGCTGGTGCTCTCGCTCCTGGTAGGTTGGCAACAATTTTTCTTGAGCAAATCGGCGCACAGTGTTTTGAATCGCCGTCTGTTCATCACTTAATTGAAAACTCATCATAATGATTTTCTCCTGTTTTTTTCTCATAAAAGGTTAATAGCGTGGATGCCTCTAAACGTAACGCTGGCAATATTGCTCCCGTAACTGCCGCTTTTCATACTTTCCGGTGACACTCTTCGGGATCGATGAAACAAAAATCACCTCTGCCGGCATTAACAACTCTGGAAACTGCTCAGCACAATAATCAAAACCAGGTGGTAACGGCGATTAGTCGATGAGCTGAGGATGGATCATGGATGTTCTCCTGGGGTAACAATAAAACCACCTATGCATGTTAAATCAGACGTTAGTCCCAATCCCAGGGAAAAGTGTGATCCAAGACAAATTGGTTTTGTGTCGCCCATCAATACCAACCCAAGCTCATGATGAACGCGGTTAGCTGTCAGGTCATCGCAGGATAATGTACCCCATGCTTGAACGCTGTGTACAGCGCTCAGTTTCCTTCGGTAATCACTCGGTTTTTTTCTAACGCTTCGATCTCCTTTTCTGTTAATCCTAACGAGCTGAGCACGGCGCGGTTGTCTTCACCAAACCGGGGAGCAAGGCGGGAGATGGTTGCTGGGGTTCGGCTTAGTTTTATGGGAGAGCCCTGCGCTTTGATGCCATCTTTTTCGATCAACATTCCTCGTGCTATGGCTTGTTTGTGCTGCATCGCTTCCGGTACGGTGAGGACCGGGGCGGCAGGAACACCTTGGCTGAGTAGTCGCTCAGCCAGTGGTTCGGCTTGCTGTTGTTGAAACATTGGTCGTAACTGCTCGGTGAGTGCCTGGTAGTTTTCTACACGACTTTGCGGGGTGGTGTAACGACTGTCTTCGGCGAGTTCTGGGCACTCGAGTGCGCTACAGAGTTTTACAAACTGATGGTCTTTGAGGATGGTGATGTTGATGTAGCCATCCTGGGTGGCAAATACATCGGCTGGAGCAACAGCTGGGTAACGATTGCCAACTCGCGTGGGTATGCAGGCATCACCGCCGCCAAGCCAGTGGCTGACGTATTGTTGCTGCAATACTTGGGTGCAATCGACCAGCGAGAGGTCCACAAATTGTCCTAAGCCGGAATGATTGCGCTCTTGCAATGCCATCAATACACCGATGGTTGCGTGTAACCCGGTTGAGGCGTCAGCGATGTAGTAGGCGCAGCGGACGGGGTCTCCGTCTGGATCGCCATTAAGGCTCATCAATCCGCCATAAGCTTGGCCGATGGCATCATAGCCGGGGAATTTGGCGTAGGGGCCGGTGCGACCAAAGCCGCTGATGGCGCAGTGGATCAGTGATGGAAATTTCTCTTTAAGGCACTGCTCGTAACCGACACCCCATTTTTCCAGCGAGCCGGTTTTAGTGTTTTCGATCAGCACATCGGTATCGGCTAGCAGCTTGAGGAAAACTTCTCTTCCTTCGGGCTGAGCAATGTCCAGTGAGACGCTGCGTTTGTTGCGATTGACGTGGGCGAAATGCCAGCTGACCGACGGCTGTTGCATGGGGCCAATGCCACGCGTCATATCACCGTTGGAGAGTGGGGATTCAAGCTTGATGACATCGGCTCCAAAGTCACCGAGCATCTGGCCGCAGAAGGGGCCAGCCAGGTTAGTGGTCATGTCAATTACACGCAGTCCGCTTAGAGGCTGCTTGGTAGTGGTGGTCATGATGGGTCTCCTGTTGTGACACCGGCCAGCGACTAAGTTTAGAGGTACCCTGTAGATAATTAGTCGCTGACCGGTGATTGCCTAAATCGTAAGGGCGCCTCTAATAACCTGGATTTTCGTCTGACTTCAAGGCGGATGGATTTTGAGAACCGCAGTGTATAAGGCATACATGAGGATCGCAAAAATTCATCCAACG
>QNFJ01000288.1 GCA_003646305.1 Gammaproteobacteria bacterium
AAATGAACAAAGAGTTACGGTTTAATATGAATATTAGCCGCGAGCAGGCGTTGCGGTATTATCAGGGTGCTGCGCGAGTCGTGGTAGTGACTGCAATGACCGGCCAAAAATTACAGTTTCCAGCAGAACATATCAGGGCTTTCGTAGGCCCAAATGGAATTCAAGGAACGTTCTCTATTCAGTTTGATGAGAATAATAAGCTGGTTGGATTAAAGCGGGTTTAACCTCTTTAGCCCAACCAGCCACTAAGCACTCTGAATTTACATATAAACCCAGGCGATTATCTCGTTTATCCACAGATAAAAAACAGTCCGTCATACGATCGCATAAAGCCATAATAACGACAGCTAGTCAGCACTTTATTCACTTTGCTGCAGTCGCACAATAATTTTGCTATACTTGATACAATTACTCTGAACCCACCCCTTCCCTCAAGAGCACTCAATGTTCCAACTCATCGTTTCTCGATCGCAAAGCCTTAAAAGCGATATTCTTTCCGGGTTAACCGTAGCCCTTGCCCTCGTCCCCGAGGCGGTCGCCTTTGCCTTTGTCGCGGGTGTCGACCCACTAGTTGGTCTTTATGCCGCCTTTATGGTTGGCTTGATTACTGCAACCATTGGTGGACGACCCGGCATGATCTCTGGCGCCACGGGCGCATTGGCGGTTGTGATGGTCAGCTTAGTTGCCGACCACGGTGTTGAGTATCTCTTTGCAACCGTTGTTTTAATGGGCTTCTTTCAGGTTATGGCAGGAGTATTTCACCTCGGAAAATTTATTCGCCTTGTCCCGCATCCAGTCATGCTCGGTTTTGTGAATGGGCTGGCAATTGTGATCTTCTTGGCACAGATGAAGCAGTTTCAGTTTATGGATGAGGCTACGGGCGAATTAGCTTGGTTACAGGGCAATCAGATGGTCATGATGCTCGGCTTGATCGCTTTAACCATGGCGATCATCCACTTCTTGCCTAAGCTTACAAAAGCGATCCCCTCTTCTCTTGTGGCGATCGTCACCGTGACCGCTATCGCCATTGGCCTCGACTTAGATGTCCGCTCCGTACAAGATATCCTGCGTGATATGTCGGGCGATCCTTTAGCGACGATCGCAGGTGGGCTTCCACAATTTCACCTTCCTATGGTTTCCCTCGACCTGGAAACACTTAAAATTATTGCCCCTTATGCGCTTATTTTGGCGGCTATTGGCCTAATCGAATCACTGCTGACCCTGACACTTATCGATGAGATGACAGAGACCCGTGGGCGCGGCAACAAAGAATGTATCGGCCAAGGCGTTGCTAACATCGCAACCGGCTTCTTTGGTGGTATGGGTGGCTGTGCAATGATCGGCCAAAGTATGATCAACATTAACTCTGGCGGTCGAGGTCGAGCATCGGGTATTTCTGCCGCACTCTTCCTGCTTGCCTTTATCGTTGTGGGTTCTTCTTTAATCGAGATCATCCCCATCGCCGCACTCGTGGGTGTGATGTTTATGGTGGTACTGGGTACGTTTGAATGGGCCAGTTTTCGGATGCTCGGGCGCATTCCACTTTCTGACACGCTGGTGGGTATTACCGTTGCCGTTGTCACCGTGATGACCGATCTTGCCATTGCGGTGATTGTTGGCGTCATCATGTCGACAATGGTTTTTGCTTGGAAACATGCCAAAAGCATGCAGATTGAAATTGAAGAGAAGGATGGTGTTAAAATCTACAAGCCGAATGGCCCGCTGTTTTTTGCCTCCATCCAAATCTTTCGCGATCAATTTGACCCCCGCAATGACCCACAAGAGGTAATTGTTGATTTCGCTAATTCACGGGTAACAGATCACTCAGGATTAGAGGCCATTGATTCCCTCGCTGATCGTTATTTAAAGGCGGGGAAGAACCTCCATTTTCGCCATCTAAGTCCAGAATGCCGTGCGCTACTTCATAAGGCCGGTTCACTGGTTGAGGTTAATGTGATGGAAGATCCTAAGTATAAAATTGTGACGGATGAGCTGGCTTAAGGCAGGTAGTCTCTTAGGAATTACTTTTTGTCGGTTATTGTCGGACTAAACTCCGACCTACAAGACCAAAATCCGATTTACAGCATCGCACAAAGCATGTCGCCACTTTTTATGCTCCATCCTTACTGTAGGCTGGACTTCAGTCCAACAGAACAAAGCGATATAGCGTCTACTTTTTTCGGCCTAAAGCCTAACAACTAACGACTGACTAAACGGCACAAAGGCCAACATCGGTGCTTCAATATTTTGCTGAAGCGTCTCTCTGTTCTCATCCAGGCAAGCCATATCTGTGTCAACTTGATTGGCAATCCAGCCAGCACACTTTAGGCCGCTCTGCTCTATCGCTGCAACAGAAAGCAGTGCATGATTGATGCAGCCTAATCGTAGCCCGACGACCAGAATAACCGGGTAGTTAATCGCTTTTGCCAAGTCCGCAATACGCTCTTGCCGATTAAGCGGCACTTCCCAACCACCTGCCCCTTCAACCAACAGACAATCAGCTTGCTGCTCAAGTAACTGGCTTTCTCTCCTTAAACGCTCAATAGAAATCAGCTCACCATCCGCTTCTGCCGCCAAATGCGGTGAAATCGGTTTTTTGAATGCATAAGGATTAATGGTTTCATAGGGAAGTTCAACCGAGCTATGTTGCTGGAGTAATAGCGCATCTTCGTTGACCCAACGCTCACCTTGCCACTCGCAGCCTGCTGCAATCGGCTTCATGCCAATCACGCTTTTACCCTGCTGTTTTAGCCATTCCATTAAGGCAACGGTGATCACCGTTTTACCCACACCGGTATCGGTTCCGGTAATAAAGAAGCCCTTACTTTCTGGCAGTTCCATAGACAATCTCCCAGGTGGCCGGAATCCCCGCCGGTTCTCGCAGCTGCTCATACGCCTCAACCATTTTTAACATTTGACCTTTTCCTGTCAGGTGGTTAACCCGACCCTGTGTGACCGTCTGTGCACCAATTCCTTTAAGCTCTCGCATCAATTCAAAGACACTTCCATAATGGCGCTTGAGCTGCACACGCTCAACCGAACAGGCTTTAAAACCGGCCTCCCTGATTAATCTTTCCAGCCGA
>QNFJ01000289.1 GCA_003646305.1 Gammaproteobacteria bacterium
ATTAATCAGGCACAGGCACTGCTTAAGGGCAAGCCTGCGCCAGCTGTTAGTCAGGATGGAAACAAAACGGTCTTTTCAAAACTGACTGGTTCAGCAAAAATAACCAACGGGTTGCTACAAAACAATGACTTTTTGCTTGACTCATCAATTATGCAGCTCAAAGGAAAAGGGACAGCGGACTTGGTAAGTGAGGCGCTAGATTACGATATCATGGCTGACCGAGTCTCATCCACTTCCGGTGAACTGGTTGGCAAGCCGATAGCATTAAAAGTATCAGGGTCCTTTTCAAACCCTTCCATCGTGCCTGATGTAGAGGCTATGGCAAAGGCGAAAGGCAAGGAAGAACTGAATAAGAAAAAACAGGAAATTTTTGACAAATTAGACAAAAAACACCCGGGTGTAGGTGATCTGCTGAAAGGACTTTTAAATTAATCACTTTGTGGGGAAAAGTCAGGTTCAGCCGCTTCTTTATCAGTTGGCCCTGGCTTTTCTATTGTTGCCTGTTTTCCCCAGCAGCGGGATTTCAGGTGAAATTAAAAAGCTTAAACTGGAGCGAACAGCTGAAAACTTCTACCTTATTGAGGTCGAGGTACAGGTTGAGGCGAGTGAGCAAAAGGTTGCAACACTGTTAACTGATTATGGCTATCTGACTCGTCTTAATAGCCAGATTTTAGAGAGTGAACTGATAAACGTGGATGAATCCGGAGTAAGTCAGGTTCGTACAAAAATCCGGCCTTGCGGTTACCTGTTATGCCAAACCATCCATCAGGTTCAAAAACTGCGAAGATCAGAAAGCGGCTCAATCGTTGCGACAGTTATCCCCGAAAAAAGTGATTTCCTGGAAGGTCATGCAAAATGGGATTTTCAATCTCAAGGCACATCGGTGACGATTCACTTTCAGGCTCGACTACTTCCACGATTTTGGGTCCCTCCCTTTATCAACCTTTGGGTGATGCGAAGAATGCTTGAAAATGAGATGCTCGAAACAATCACCAACCTCGAAGAACTTCAGCTGAGATGACGGGAGGAGATTTCCCCAGCGCACTACTGCAGTGGTTTGACCAACATGGACGTAAAGATCTGCCCTGGCAGAAAAACCGATCAGCTTATCGAGTCTGGATTTCAGAAATTATGCTGCAACAAACACAGGTTGTCAGCGTCATCCCCTACTACAATCGCTTTATGGAGCGATTTCCCGACCTGGACGTGTTAGCTGCTGCACCAATAGATGATGTGCTCCACCACTGGGCTGGATTGGGCTATTACGCTCGCGCCCGCAATCTACACAAAGCAGCTATTCAGATTACTCAGCAATGGGGTGGCCAGTTCAGCGAATCGTTTGAAAATATACTCTCTTTGCCGGGTGTTGGGCGCTCAACAGCGGCTGCAATCAGTAGTATCGCCTTTAAAAACCGGCAGCCCATTTTAGATGGCAATGTTAAAAGAGTTTTAGCGCGATACCATGCTGTTGAGGGTTGGTCGGGTGAGCGCCGAGTTAGTGACAGGTTGTGGCAGCTGAGTGATGCGCAAACACCATATGAGCGCGTGGATGATTACACGCAGGCGATTATGGATTTAGGAGCAACTGTTTGTCGGCGGGCAAAACCGCACTGCGACCGATGCCCACTTGAATCAAATTGCCAGGCAAAACAAAATGGGCTGGTGAGTCAGCTGCCTACTCCGCGACCCAAAAAGAAAATTGGAGAGCAGAACAGGTTTATGCTGATTCTTGAAAGTAGTGAAGGACTATTCATTGAAAAGCGACCGCCAACGGGTATATGGGGCGGGCTATGGTCTTTCCCGCTGGTCGATGATGTATCAGCAGTAACAGAATGGTTTAAGGCGCGAGGGATCACAGAAGAGCCACTGATCTGGATGCCAAAAAGAAGGCATACTTTCACTCATTTTAAACTGAACTATCAGCCGGTCAGCGGATTGCTTAAAAACCCTCCAGATTGTGTGATGGAAGCGAGCCAGGGAGTCTGGTATAAAGCTGCAACAGAGTCAGTTTATGGCTTTCCTGCGCCGGTAAAGCGATTAATTGAAGAGTACGAGGATTAAAATGAGCAGAATGGTTAAGTGTGTGAAGTTAGGTATTGAATCTGAAGGGCTGGGTCGTGCCCCGTTCCCCGGCCCGACGGGACAACGAATTTACGACAGCATTTCAAAGCAGGCCTGGCAGGAATGGCTTCAGCATCAAACGATGGTCATTAACGAGAATAGACTAACCCCATTTGAGCCAGATGCAAAAAAGCTACTCGCCGCAGAGCGAGAAAAGTTTCTTTTCGGTGAAGGTGTAGAAAAACCAGAGGGTTATGTTGCGCAAAAATAAGATGAGCCCCATATCCGCACGATTAATATCTTGACTCCAGACGGTTAGAGCGGTTTAATACGTGCTCTTGAATTTTGCCCAGGTAGCTCAGTCGGTAGAGCAGAGGACTGAAAATCCTCGTGTCGACGGTTCGATTCCGCCCCTGGGCACCATATAAGACTAGGCCTTCAGCGATTTATCGTTGAGGGCCTTTTTATTGGGTATCCCCTTAGGTGTCCTCCGGTAGTGAAAAGTATCCTAGAAACTCTCGGTTGTGGTGGGTGCTTCCCCTTTTTTAGGCTGGGATCTATGCAACAGGAAGGGTCTCTAATGCGCCAGAAGCCTCGTCTATTCACAAGAAAGAAATCTCAGTTTCGGTTGTCAGTCGCTGGCAGGGCCTGCAGTATGCGCTTTTGTGCTGACTTGATATGTTGCTAGACATAAAAAAGACCACCATCAGGCAGCCGCTATCTTATAGAGTAGAAAAAAGACCAATCAAGCATGCTCAAAGGAAGGACATTCATGGGGTTTTCAAAAACCACACGAAAGCCGCGCTTCTGATACCCATAGATCTTGCCTCTGTAAATTGATTTGGTTGTTTCGTTTTCCTGCGCCACTTTCAAAGTTCAGCTCTTTGGTCTTCAGGCAAATTCCATAATCCTAGTTTATTAGCCTGGGCATACTCTTCATCCGCAATACGGAATCTGAGTTAGCTTTGATTTTGATTAGTTGGGGCGGGTGTTCTAG
>QNFJ01000290.1 GCA_003646305.1 Gammaproteobacteria bacterium
GCTCGAAAAAATGATACTTTTGATGCGTTATTAACCGCCCATGATTGTGATGAGTTACTCGAGTGGTTACGTAATCTCCCGTTAATGCATCACGATAAAACACTCGGCTACGCCATGGTTCATGCCGGACTGCCACCGCAGTGGGATATTGAAGAGGCCGCTCTTCGTGCCAAAGAGGTCGAACGTATTCTAAAAAGCGACCAGCTCGGCGAGTTTCTTGCCAATATGTATGGTGATGAACCATCTATCTGGACAAAAGATTTAAAAAGCTGGGATCGGCTCCGCTTTATCACCAACTGTTTTACCCGTATTCGCTACTGCGATAAAAAAGGACGGTTAAACCTTAAACAAAAAGGGGCGCCTGGAAACCAGCCCAAAGGACTCTTTCCCTGGTTTGAGCTGCCAAAGCGCAAAAACAGGTCAGAAGATATCGTCTTTGGGCATTGGTCAACACTCGGGTTTAGAGCTGAAAATGGAATTTATGCACTCGATACAGGCTGCCTATGGGGTGGGAAACTAACCGCCTTGCGGCTTGATGGAGAAGAGATGTTCCGGACGAGCATTGACTGCCCTGGTATCAAAATAACCAAATAGTTTCAGCTAATTGAAATTTGTCAATTAACCGTTGATACGAAGTGGATACAGGCCCCCCCAAGGTTAGTTTGAATTTTTAAGGAGAGGGTGCAGTTATGGGGCTTTGGGGTGAATTGTTTGGTAGTTGGATTGGTATTTTATCGCTGTTTGTTATCTTGTTCATGCTGGGCATGGCAGGTTTTTTTTACTTGGTTCTTTATTGGTAAATCGAAAGAGGATCATTAACTTTTTGGATTGAACTTCAGCCGTTAGCTGTTTGGTTAGTCGCGCATGTTTTCAAACTGTAGGGGAATGCCAAGATCCTCACTTCGCAGAAGTTGTATCACCTGCTGTAAGTCATCGCGTTTCTTGCCGGTAATGCGGACTTTTTCACCCTGAATAGCCGCCTGCACCTTAATTTTAGAGTCTTTAATTTTCTTGACCACTTTTTTAGCTTCAGTCGTTTCGATGCCCTGCTTTAAAGTAACCTCTTGCTTAACCTTTGTGCCGTTAGTCTGGACTTTTCCAGACTCCATGCAGCTGATATCAATACCCCGCTTTGTCAGTTTATTACGCAAGATATCAAGCATCTGGGTAAGCTGAAAATCACCATCGGCAAAGAGCGTGATGAGCGCCTCTTTTTGTTCAAAACTGGCGCCACTTCCCTTAAAATCAAAGCGGGTTCCGACCTCCCGATTTGCCTGGTCTACGGCGTTGCTAGCTTCGTGCATGTCGAATTCTGAAACGATATCAAATGAGGGCATATTTTTTCTCCTATTGTGCTGATTTCCGCGCCTCGCGGATTGTTTCGTATGCTTTCTGAATCTCTTTGGTTTTTTCAGTAGCGATTTTCATCATTTCCTCGGGTAGCCCTTTAGAAACGAGCTTATCGGGGTGATGTTGGCTCATCAGCCGACGATAAGCTTTTTTGACCTCGGCATCGCTCGCACTTTCTTTTTGTCCCAACGATTGATAGGCATCTGACAGGGTTGGCCCCTGCGATCGAGGGTGGTTATTCTGCCACGATGAAGAGAAACGCTGCTGAGCCTCGACTAATGCTTTAATGCGCTGAAATGAATAACGAGAGAAGCCTAGCTGGTCGCAAATATGCAGTAGCAACGCTTCTTCTGAGTCGTCAAAATCACCATCTGCGAAGGCTGCCTGCAGCTGGATTTCGATAAACATCTGGATCAATGTCGAGCGGCGATGGCACTCTTTACGAAACTGCTCAAGTGCAGCATCAAGAGGGAAGCCCTCCTTTTTCCCCTCATTGAAGAGATTAATGGCCGTCTTTCTGAGCTCGGGAGAAAGCTCCATCTTGCTCATAACCGCCTTGGCCATCTCAATTTCTTTAGGCGATACGTGGCCGTCGGCTTTGGCAATATGCCCCATGACAGAAAAGGTGGCAGTAAAGAAGGCGGTCTGTACGCGAGCCTGATCTCCCAGATTAAAGCCATCTCCCCCTAATCTGTCGATACCCTCAACACCTTTGTCAAACTGGTGACCAAGGGCTGCACCGAGGACAGCACCAAGGGGGCCGCCCATAAAAAAGCCGAAAGTTCCGCCTAGTATTTTGCCTAACCAACTCATAATGATTGTTATCTGCTTGAAAAATAGCTCATAAACTTACATCATTGCGCTCTTTTGCGAAAGTCCGTCTGGAGATAAAAATGGGTGCACCGGAAGCTTTATACGAAACTGACCTGAAAACCTTGAAGTTGACTGTGCGCGGTAAAGTCAGAGATATTTATGATATTGATGCTCAGCACATGCTGATTGTTACAACCGACCGGATGTCCGCTTTTGATGTGATCTTACCAGATCCAATCCCCGGTAAGGGCGCTGTTTTAACCGCTGTATCTAACTTCTGGTTTGATAAAACAAAAGATTTAATACCAAATCACATTGCTGAAATGACGCTTGAAGAGGCGGTTCCCGATGTAGCAGATCGTGCGCAGGTGCAAGGACGGGCGATTGTTGTTAAAAAGCTAAAGCCACTACCGGTTGAAGCGATTGTGCGTGGCTACCTGATCGGCTCGGGCTGGAAAGACTACCAAAATAGTGGGGCTGTTTGCGGGATTACCCTTCCAAAAGGGTTGCAGCAGGCAGAACAGTTACCAGAGGTGATCTATACGCCCTCATCTAAAGCGGCAGTGGGTGATCATGATGAGAATATTCCTTTTGAAAAAACCATTGAGCTTGTTGGGCAGGAAATGGCCGAAAAGGTTCGTGATGTCAGTATCAAGCTTTACGTCGAAGCAGCGGCTTTTGCAAAAGAGCGAGGGATTATTATTGCCGACACCAAGTTTGAATTTGGTTTAGATGATGCCGGTACACTCTTTTTAATCGACGAAGCACTAACGCCTGATTCCTCACGTTTCTGGCCGGCTGACCAGTATCAGGTTGGGGTTAGCCCGCCTAGTTTTGATAAGCAGTTTGTCCGTGATTATCTGGAAACACTTGATTGGGATAAAACCCCTCC
>QNFJ01000291.1 GCA_003646305.1 Gammaproteobacteria bacterium
ATAATGTAACATTCAGAGCCTCCCAATTCGTTCGCTGCAAGGCGCAGTTCGCAGGGAATGGCGAGTCCTTTTCAAGAATTGCAACGTGGCAGCGGGCGAATTGGGTGGCTCCCTTCGGGCGAGTCGCCAAAGGCCATCAGCTGCGTTGCGATTTCTTGACGTAGACCCGCTATGCCTGCGAAAACGCGCCTTATTGATGGCCTTTGGCGACTCGCTGAATGTTACATTATGAGTGACGAGGTACACTAGATGTGGAAATAGTAGAGCTGCAAGTATCAACTGGTTGTGGTCATAGTTTAGCCGACTGGGTCCCAGTTTTCTGGTGCACCAGATGGAAGGTTGAATATACCTAGCCGGTGTTTACTAGGGTTGCGCAAACTTTGGGTTTGAATCCTGCCGCCTTGGCAGCGATGGTTTGAACCGCTTTCAGTATTTATGGAAAAATCTGGATGGTCTCGAAAATATGAAAAATAATGAATGTTGCTATCACTGTGAAAGACAGAGGATATTGCTTCGTGTGGTGGTCCAGCCAGGGGCAAAAAATAACCAGGTTGGAGAGGTGATGGCGGGTCGGTTAAAAATTCGGGTGCGGGGAAAGGCGGTAGACGGAATGGCTAACCGGGCACTCATTGAGTATTTGTCAAAGCTGCTGAAGGTTTCCAAATCAAAAATCAGTTTATTGAAAGGGGAAAAGAGCCGGCAAAAATTGATAGCGATTGAGGGGTTGGATAGCCTGACGCCACTTGGGCTTGAGTTGAGCTGATCTCTGATGATATGAAAGAAAGGCGCTCCGTATCGTTGAGCCGGAGTGATTTAACGGTCATTTGGGAGTGTGTCTTGTCTTAGAAAGGTGAGCAGTTGCGCTGCTACTGGATAAACTTAATAATGCGGGTCCAGTTCAGACGTTAGTGCATTGATAGTGAGAGCCCTTGTGTTAGATTGGTTACTCCAAGTATGCTTTAAGAATAATAATAGGGTGTTGCAATGGTAAACCTAAGTTCGTTCATTCATTTTCACGCCCTTCGTACGCCAGATCGTTTGGCACTGGTGTATGGCATGAGCGAGTTAGTTATGCCGAGCTGTGGTAGCGGATCAAAAAAACGGAAACCTGTCTCACCACTCAGGGGGTTGAAGAGGGCAGTGTGGTGGCTGTGTTTATGAAAAACAGCCTGGCTTTTATCGAAATTTCTTTTGCTGTCTCCCATCTGGGGGTGGTATTTTTACCGGTCAACTATCGACTGGCAAGAAGTGAGGCGGACTACTTCAAACAAGTGGAAAACTTTGTTTACGGGCTGACACAGGGCAACATCAGCGATGTGCTGGTCGCCTTTGCCGAACTGCCAAAGGGGAGCGCCTAATGGGCGAGCAAACAACGCTAGAGAAACTTAACCGTCAATTGCAGCGGGTATCTGGCGAGCCTTTTTATCAGCAGCGATTGGGCCAAACAGCGGTGCAGATCAATTCCATTGCTGATTTCGAACAGCTGCCGTTGGTAGAGCAGGGTGCTTTTGCTGTGGATGCCTACGCGGAAACTACCCCCCGAGGCTCGTTTTACAACGAAGAAATTGTGCGTATTAACCTCACGCCATCAGCCCAAGGGTTGCGGCCGGTCTACCTCACTCGCAACGATGTGCAGAATGTGGCCAAAATCAACGCCGAAACGTTGCGCGATGCGGGCGTGACCGAGCAAGATATTGCCATCACCACCCTCAGCTACTCGCTGTTTCCCGCAGGCATGATGATTCATGAGGGGTTTGAGGCGCTGGGTGCAAAGATGATCCCCGTCGGCCCCGGTGACAGTGAACGTACCCGTGCGTTAATCGAACAGTGGGGCGTTACTGTGCTCTACGGAAACCCCAGCTTTGCTCTAAAACTGGCAGAAGAGGGCATCGAAAACATCCGTGTCTTGTTTGCTGGCGGTGAACCATTTTCCGCTATCGACGGTTACAAAGATGGCTTGCGGCAGAAAATGGGCAGCGATACCGTGCTGATCGAATCCTACGGTCTGGCAGAGTGCACCCCGTTTGCGCGGGAGTGTCGCTTTGAAACCGGCATGCATATCGTTGAAGAGTGGCTCTACGTGGAGGTGATCGACCCGATCACTGGTGATGTATTACCTCACGGTCAAGTGGGCGAATTGGTGGTGACGCATCTGGAAAAAGAGGCGATGCCGCTGATTCGCTATCGCACTGGCGACCTGGCGATGTTGGAGCGATCACCCTGTGGCTGCGGTCGCAGCCTCACCATCAAAGGCGGTATTCGTGGGCGGGTCGGCTCGATGAAAAAAGTGAAGGGCGTAAAGGTCTATCCAGAGCAGATTCGGGCACTGCTCGATGACTACCCTCCAACGGCAAAGCGTGCTTTTGAACTGCATATCAGCGCCAGTCAAAAAAGCTATCTTGGGCTACGGCTAGACGGCTCGGTGCTAACTGAAGAGCAGCAAACAACCTTTGTTCAGCAATTCAAAAAAGCGCTGGTAATTGTGCCCAGCGAAATACTTTACGGTGACATCACCGACCCTAAAACTCATTGGAAGGAGATCGATTAAACAATGACTCAATACGGCCTAAAAACCACTCGACCTGGCATGGTCATCCCGCTTCCAGACACCGACTTCTCGGAAGAGCGAGTACTGGCCTACACTGATTTAATGAACGCAAAACACCCGATTCATGTGGATGAAGCTTACTCCAAGAAAACGTCATTCGGTCGTCGAATCGCTCACGGGCCAATGGCTATGGCAGCCTCTCTGGCACCACTGGGTGAAATCTACGGCGAGAATTTAATCGCCATGCTCAACGTCAGGGGTTGGAGCTTTTTACAGGCAATATTCTTGGGTGAGGTGCTAAAAACCGAAGCCTGTGTACTGGATGTGGACCGCGGTCGCGGTGCAGTTACCCTGGAAATCCGAATTTATAACCCCAATGGACAGATTGCTCAGCGTGGTGAGGTTGGGTTGTTGCTGCGAAGGGATTGATCCAGAAAGCTTATCCAGACCCATTGGTTTGAAAATGATCGTTAATTAGAAAAGAGAATAAGAATGTTAAACGAG
>QNFJ01000292.1 GCA_003646305.1 Gammaproteobacteria bacterium
GCCGTTCACCTTCTAATCGCACTACCTTGCGAAGCAAAACCCATTGTGGATCATTTTCGACTAAAACGCTTGATGAGTGAATCGGCCTTTGCAATCTACGCACGTGATAACCTTTCACTCACGGTTTCAGGAATTGGCAAAAGTGCGATGGCGGCAGCAACAGCCTATACACATCTTTTATTCGGCAAGCAGTCTGATAGCATCTGGCTTAACATTGGCGTTGCGGGACATAAAGAGGCAGCCATCGGTACGCCATTTATTGCAGAAAAAATCACTGATGCCGACAATGGGCAAAATCACTACCCCACTTTTGTGGCTGCCCAACCTTGCGATAGCCTCCCTCTCTCAACCTTTTCAGCCCCACAAAACTGCTATCCAGAGAACAGCCTTTGCGATATGGAGGCGAGCGCTTTTTTCGAAACCGCCAGCCGTTTTTCAAGCAGTGAGCTGATTCAATGCCTAAAAACCATTTCAGATAACGATAAACACAGCACCGAGCAGGTCAACCCAAAAGGTGTCTCATCCTTAATCGAAAAACAGCTTCCATTAATCGATACAATTATTCAAAACTTTATAGTGCTGGCCGATAGCTTACCAACCATCAATGATGAAATCCCTTCATTACTCTCCGACCGATGGCATTTTACTGCTAGTGAACAGCGACAATTAAAGGCACTATTGCAGCGTTGGAAACTACTCTCTCCAGAGCAACCTATTGAAGAGCTAGAACTCCCCGGCACAGCTAACCGAAAAGAATTTCTCCAATGGTTTAAAAAGAAAACAGACTCTCTGGATCTTATTCTCGTGTCAGAAGAAATATGATCGATACCATTTACATTGAAGACTCCGTTCGCGACCACTCGCGTACACAGTCAATTCTCTCTCGCTTTCCCAAAGCAAAGCAGATCGAGTGCGAACGCTATGGTGAAGTCTTTAACCCTAAAGCCCAGAACTTTCGCCTGCAAAAGCAAAACCCTTCACTCATTCTGGCGCAGAAATTTCATGGCCACATGCTTGAGGCACCTTTGGGTTATGGGATTGGGGCAAAGAGGAACTATTATTTTTCTCATATGCTCAACTGCCTCTACGACTGCCGCTACTGCTTTCTGCAAGGCATGTACCGCTCGGCACATTATGTTCTCTTTGTGAATTACGAAGATTTTCACCAGGAGATCAAAAAAATAACGCTCGAACAACCCAACGAGGAAATTCACTTCTTTTCCGGCTACGATTGCGACAGTCTGGCACTGGAACCTGCAACCGGCTTTGCCGCCAATTTTCTGGATTTGTTTGCCACGCTTCCCCATAACGCACTTCTTGAACTTCGCACGAAGAGCACTCAAGTTCGAAGCCTTCTTGAGCGCGAACCGCTGGAGAACTGCGTCGTCGCCTTTAGCTTTACGCCCGACGAGATTGCCCGAGCACTCGAACACAAAGCGCCTAACGTCCAGCGCCGGCTTGATGCTTTACAAAAGGTGCAGGCTAAAGGGTGGAAGATTGGCCTACGTTTTGATCCGATGATTTACCAAAAAGATTACCCATCACAGTACGAAAACCTCTTTAAAACAGTGTTCCAAAAGATTGACCCAGCCCTGTTACACTCGGTTAATCTCGGTGTTTTTCGACTGCCCGACAGTTTCTTTAAAAAGCTCCGCAACCTTTATCCTGATGAAATTCTATTTGCCTCCCCCATGGAGTCAACTCGTGGCATGATGGCCTATAAACAGGAGATTGAAGAAGAGATGACACAGTTCTGTCAGGAACAACTTTTGCGCTATATTCCTACTGAAAAATACTTTCCATGTACTTACTGATATGTCTCAAATAAGAAGAGTCACACTCATCACCGGAGCCAGTTCAGGAATTGGCAAAGCCATTACACTAAGCCTGCTGCAAGCTGGACATGAAGTGATCGGCCTCGCCCGAGACTTCAGCCAGTTTAATAGCGATAACACACTTTTTCACCCAATCAGTATCGACTTTTCAAAACTCGGCGCTCTTCCAGAAAAACTTCAGGCAATCAACAAACGCTTCCCCGCTATCGACAGCCTTATCTGCTGTGCAGGAAAAGGGCAATTTGGTTCGCTGGAAAATTTTTCATACGACCAAATTGAGCAACTCATGGCGCTTAACTTTACCAGCCAGGCCTTTGTTGCCCGCGCTTTCATCCCTACCCTAAAGCAGAAAGAGCGGAGTAACATTATATTCATTGGCTCAGAAGCCGCGCTGGCGGGCAGTCGCAAGGGAACAATCTACTGCGCAAGCAAGTTTGCACTGCGTGGATTTGCCCAGGCGCTTCGCGATGAGTCCGCGCGTAGCGGTCTATCCGTCTCAATCATCAATCCCGGCATGGTCAAAACCAATTTCTTTTCAGAACTTGATTTTGAACCGGGGGAAGAACCCAGCAATCACCTGATTCCAGAAGATATTGCAGAGACCGTTTCACTCATTCTCTCATCAAGAGCGGGAACTGTTATCGATGAAATCAATCTGAACCCACAGAACAGAGTTGTTCAATTTAAAAACCGAAAACCTAAAAATTAACTTTATGAATTTATCCCCTCGCGCTATTTTCCTGTTCGGCTTTATCGCCTCCATCAGCATGATCGCTTTTGCAATCAGCTATTTTCAACTATACAAAGCGTTCGAGCCTTGTCCGCTCTGCATTCTTCAACGCATCGGTATGTTTTCGGTTGCCGCAGTCTTTCTTATTGCCACGCTTCATAACCCAAAAAGAACAGGTGTCATCATCTATTCCCTGCTTGGATTTGTTGTCGCGCTTGCCGGTGGTGCCGTCTCGGTTCGCCATCTCTGGCTACAAAACCTTCCTGAAGATGCCATTCCTGAATGCAGCCCCGGTTACGACTATATTGTTGACAACTTTCCATTAATGGATGCCATTCCTCTGTTATTAAATGGCTCAGGGGAATGTTCAGAAACACTCTGGTCGCTATTTGGAATCTCCATTCCCGGCTGGACATTGGTCGGCTTTCTTTTTTTAGGGCTGCTTAGCCTTTCTCAACTTTGGAATAAAAGATAACTATGAAA
>QNFJ01000293.1 GCA_003646305.1 Gammaproteobacteria bacterium
AGCGACTGGCTCTCCATGGTTTCGAGAACAGCCAATGCAGCGCTACAAACAAGCGGGTTGCCGCCAAAAGTTGAGCCGTGTGTGCCGGCTGTTAAAATAGTGGATGCGATACCTTGAGCCATGCAGGCGCCAATTGGCACGCCGTTGCCCAATCCTTTAGCTAATGTGCAGACATCAGGGAGAATGTTGTTATGTTGGTACGCAAAGAACTTACCCGAACGCCCGATCCCTGTTTGAACTTCATCGAGCATTAACAACCACTGCTGTTGGTCGCAAATTTCACGGAGTTGGTTGAGGTAGTCTGTTTTCGGGATTCGCACGCCACTTTCACCCTGAACAGGTTCAACCAGAATGGCAACAATATCTGAGTGGTTCTGTGCGGCCAGTTTGATGGCCTCAACGTCGTTATAGGGCACGCGAATAAAGCCCTCAACCAGTGGCGTAAAACCTTCCTGAACTTTTGGATTGCCTGTGGCTGACAGTGTGGAAAGCGTCCTGCCATGAAAACTGTTTTCCATAACAATTATCTTTGGTACATCAAGGCTTCGGTTATGGCCATACAGGCGGGCAATTTTTATTGCAGCCTCATTGGCTTCCGCACCTGAATTGCAGAAGAATAGATTATCCATGCCGCTCAAAGCAGCGAGTTTATCGGCCAGTTTTTCCTGAAGGTCGATAGAATAGAGATTTGATGTGTGGACTAACTTACTCGCCTGGGAGCAGATTGCTTCGGTGACAGCGGGATGGGCATGACCTAGTCCACAAACCGCGATTCCAGAAAGCGCGTCGAGATAGCGATTGCCTTGATCATCCGTCAACCAGCAGCCTTTACCTTCCTTGAAAGTAACCGGTAGCCGAGCATAAGTAGGCATTATATGATGAGTCATCGCCTCTGTTTCCATTGCAAAACAGATCATTATAATGGGCTATCGTGATCGTGCAAAATTTTTACCTATTAAGAGCGGACTTAACCTGATGAATTCTATTCAACTTAGCCTTTTTTCAAGCCGTATTGATGCGGTCTGTGAGGAGATGGGCGCGGTTCTGCAACGGGCTGCCTTTTCAACAAACATTAAGGATCGCCTCGATTTTTCCTGTGCTGTTTTTGACGCGGAAGGCGAGCTTTGCGCGCAGGCCGCGCATATTCCTGTACATCTTGGCAGTATGGCCTACGCGATGCGTGGGATTGTGAGTCAATTTGATTGGCAGCCGAACGACATGGTGGTTCTTAATGATCCATATATGGGGGGAACTCACCTTCCAGATGTGACGGTCATTGGGCCACTATTTTCGAGTGGGGAACTGATCGGTTTTGTGGCGAATCGTGCGCATCATGCCGATATTGGCGCTGAATCACCCGGTTCAATGCCGATTTCAACCCATATTAGCCAGGAAGGAATGGTGATCTCGCCCCAGTATTTACTCAAAAGAGGCGTTAAGGAGGCACTATTTTTTGACGCTCTGACAAACAACTTCCAAAATAAGGATGGCGTTTTTGGGGACTTTATTGCGCAAATTAGTTGCTGTAAAAGGGGGCTCGAAAGGTTGGAAAAGCTGGTTTCCACCATGGGCGACGCGGATTATTTAGAGGGATTGGCGCAGTTAAATCGTTACGGTGAGCGTTTGGCATTGAAGGCGCTGTCAAAGATAAAGCCGGGAATTTACTGCTTTTCTGATGTGATGGATGGCGATGGTGTTTCAGAAAATCCCGTGCCCATTCGGGTCAAAATTACGGTGAATCATCAAAGGATAAAAGTCGATTTTGCCGGCACTTCTCCTCAGGTCGCGGGGAATATCAATTGTCCCATCTCGGTCGCTGCGGCCGCAGTTTACTATGTTTTTTGTGCGCTGATGCCGTCTAATGCACCAACTTGTGCAGGTCTGTTTCGGCCAATCGCTATTGATGCGCCGGAGGGATCGTTGCTTAATGCCAGCTATCCAGCTGCTGTAGCTGCGGGTAATGTCGAAACAAGCACGCGGGTTGTTGATGTGATTATTGGCGCATTGTCCACTGCGCTGCCCGATGAGATGCCAGCGGCAAGTCACGGTAGCATGAACAATCTGGCGATGGGCTCCAGAGAGAAGGGCGCTGAGTGGGATTATTACGAAACAATTGGGGGAGGCATGGGCGCGAGCAGCCAATCCCTTGGGCTTAGTGCAGTTCAGACGCACATGACTAATACGCTCAATACGCCGATTGAGTCGCTGGAAATGAGTTTTCCGATACAAATTAACCGATATGCGCTGCGCCGAGGCTCTGGTGGTGCCGGACTGCACGCTGGGGGCGACGGGATTATTCGAGAATATCGGTTTCTGAAGCCGACGCAGGTGACCATCATCAGTGAGCGCCGAAATAATGCTCCGTGGGGGCTAAAAGGTGGGCTGCCGGGGAAAGTTGGTAAAAATAGCCTGAATGGGCAACCGCTTCCACCTAAAATAGCGCTGGTGTTGAAAGAGGGTGATGTAGTGATGATTGAAACGCCTGGTGGGGGTGGTTGGGGTGCGGCTTTGTAATAGAGCATCAAAAGCTGATAAAATTACTAGGTAATTATTGCGATTTAATTTTGAGGTGTATGTAATGGATGTAATGGAGCGAATCAAAAAGCAGGTCGAAGGTAACCCTATTCTGCTGTATATGAAGGGCACGCCTGATTTTCCTCAGTGTGGTTTTTCAGGTAAATCTATACAGGTTTTAGGGGCGTGTGGCGTTGAGTGTGCAACAGTGAATATCCTCGAAGATCCTGAAATTCGTGCGAACCTTAAGCATTATTCGCAGTGGCCAACCTTTCCGCAGCTTTTTGTGAATGGTGAGCTGGTTGGTGGAAGTGATATCCTGATTGAAATGTTTGAGAGTGGTGAGCTTCAGCCTTTGCTGGAAGCGGCAGCAAAAAAAACCAACGAGAGTTAAAGCTGAATTAAGCGGGGTCTTTTCCCGCTTCAATGAAACTTATGCCTTTTGGGGTGCAAAGCTGAATTAAGCGGGGTCTTTTCCCGCTTCAATGAAACTTATGCCTTTTGGGGTGCAAAGC
>QNFJ01000294.1 GCA_003646305.1 Gammaproteobacteria bacterium
ATTCAAATCTCCAGCTCAAATCCGGTTGTTATTGCACTGTCGGTTCTGGCAGTTTTTATAACAAGTATCAACATTGTCGGGGGCTTTGCAGTCACCCAACGCATGTTGCGCATGTTTAGTAAGTAAGAGTAAATACAATGAGTTCAGGTGTAATAACAGCTTCATATATCGGCGCAAGCGCCCTTTTTATCATGGCCTTGAGTGGCTTAAGTAGTCAGGAAACCGCTCGCCGAGGTAATTTCTACGGCATGTTGGGGATGGGACTGGCCCTGCTAGTGACCATTTTTGGTTTGGTAACCGATAATCAGTTTCTTCTGATTTCGGGAATGGTACTCGGTGGGGGGATCGGTTGGGTTTTAGCAAAGCGGGTAGAAATGACCCATATGCCCGAACTTGTTGCCTTTCTTCACAGCCTGGTCGGTTTGTCCGCAGTTTGTGTGGGTTTTGCCAATGCTCTGGATCACGGTAGTGTGGCTTTAACGGATGTCGAAAAAACGATTCATGCGGTGGAAACCTACATTGGCATCTTAATCGGTGCGGTCACTTTGGCCGGTTCTGTGACTGCCTACCTGAAACTGAGCGGTAAAATTGGTGGCAAACCGTTGCAGTTACCGGGGCGGCACCTTTTCAATTTGGCGTTATTGATCGTCTCAATCTGGCTTGGTGTTTTGTATGTCGAACAGTCTGCTGCGGGTGGCGGCCTGATCGTCCTGCTACTGATGACGTTAGTTGCACTGCTATTTGGTGTACATATGGTGATCGCAATTGGCGGTGCAGATATGCCTGTTGTCGTTTCTATGTTGAATAGTTATTCGGGCTGGGCAGCGGCGGCGATGGGCTTCATGCTGGGAAATGATCTGCTGATTGTGGTGGGGGCGTTGGTTGGTAGCAGTGGTGCGATTCTGAGCTACATAATGTGTAAAGCGATGAACCGCAAATTCATAAGCGTCATTTTGGGCGGTTTTGGGACAAAACCAAAAGGGACGAGCTCCAGTGTTGTGGGCGATGTCGGCGATGTTCATGCGATTCAGGCAGAAGAGACGGCTGATCTTCTGAAAAATGCGAAAGAGGTGATGATCATTCCCGGATACGGGATGGCAGTGGCTCAGGCGCAGCACATCGTTTATGAAATCAGCAAGAAACTAAAGAGTAGTGGCGTTAATGTTCGCTTTGGAATTCATCCTGTGGCAGGGCGGATGCCGGGTCATATGAATGTACTGCTAGCTGAGGCTAAGGTTCCTTACGACATTGTGTTCGAAATGGATGAAGTTAACGAAGACTTTCCAAACGTAGATGTTTCGGTTGTGATTGGTGCGAATGATATCGTTAACCCAGCGGCTCAGGAGGTGCCAGATAGTCCTATTGCGGGCATGCCGGTACTGGAGCCGTGGAAAGGTAAAACGACCATTGTTTTGAAGCGTGGCATGAGCACCGGTTACGCAGGTGTTGATAATCCTCTGTTTTACAAAGAGAATACCCGTATGCTCTTTGGGGATGCTAAAGATAGTGTTGATGAGGTTCTGAAGTTTTTGAGTAAATAACCCTCTGGGTTTTTATTTCTCCAGCTAACAATAAATCAGGATGAGCGAATAAGTCGTTAATAAATGAATCAGCCAGCCGAACACCCTTTGCGTCATCGTCTATTTAATGAATCGCATACGCGCCCCTATGCAGAGATAGGGGTTCCTGTGCAGGTCTCTTATATGGTGTTGCTGACGGGTGAAATCTCTTCAAATAAAGAGAGTGATCATTTAGGCGTGCTGGCCGATCGGTACGGGGTGACGCCGCCGTTAGAGAGTGCAACACATTATACGGCCAATTTTGGCCAATTTTCGGTAAAATGGGAACGGCACACAGAATTTTCCAGTTACACCTTCTTTGCAGAAAAGGATTGCCATGAGCCTTTTTCTAGCCCGGTTATCAATGAAATTCCTGATGAATGGTTAGGTGGGCTTGAGGGTGAACTTTTAGTTGCGCAACATATTGAAATTACAGCTTGTGAGGTTGAGGATTTTGACCATAACAGGCTGTTAACTTTTTTCAGAGAAGAGAGCCTTGTAGGTAGCTATGTTGGTGGTACTGCAGCGAGAGCTTGGACTGACTTTAGACTTCAGAAAGATGGTTTTAGCCGGCTACTGGTGCTTGATGACAGTTTAACTCGACAGCAGACGAGCCGTCTTGTTCAGCATCTTCTGGAGATGGAGACATATAGAATGCTGGCCTTGTTGGGGTTTCCTCTGGTCGAGAAATACGGCCGAAAGATTACTGAAATGGGGCAAGACCTGACAAATTTGACACGCCAGATGATGGTCGCCGGTACGCTAGAAGAGGAGCGTACTTTGCTGGAAAAGCTGACAGCGCTGGAAGCGGATATTGAAATGGTTATTACGGCAACCTCCTACCGTTTTGGCGCGACAGGGGCTTACGAGGCAATCGTTGTTGATCGTGTCAGACGTTTGCGGGAACATCGGATAGAAGGGGCGCAAATGCTGTCGCGCTACCTGGAAAGACGTTTTCAGCCGGCAATGAACGCTTGTGAGTCGGTTTCTACGCGGTTAGAAAATCTTTCCAGCAGGGTTGCAAGGGCAAGCCAGATATTAATGGCGCGGGTGGACCTGGCGCTTGAATCACAAAATCGTGACTTGCTTCATTCTATGGACAGGCGAGCTCACTTGCAGCTACGACTTCAGGAAACGGTCGAAGGGTTGTCGATTGCAGCAATTAGTTATTACATCGTGGGATTGGTGGGTTATATCGTTAAAGCGCTAAAAGCTGCTGGCTTGCCGCTTAATAGTGATCTGGTAGTGGGCGCATCAATCCCTTTTGTGCTGGCCGGTGTCTGGCTGGGGGTTCGGCGAGTTAAGAAAAAACTTATTCGAAATCAGGATTCAGAATAGCTAGCAAAGGCGCTAACGGTTTCCTGAATGATGACTTGCGAAACAGGGTAGCCTTCAGTTTTAACGCGTTCAAAAATCATCTTCGCGATCACTTCAGCGGTCGGGTGCTCGTCAATCACCAGCA